>JBOGGH010000400.1:0-3314 GCA_050743905.1 Acidimicrobiales bacterium | reverse complement strand
CCCGTAACGCGGCGGCCCGCCGGCCAGTTCCCCGGCGGCCCGGTGCCCCAGCGCCGGGCGGGTCAGACGCCGAAGGGCGGTGCCGCCTCCGGGTCCACGTCGAACCGGCGGATCGCCGCCGCCACCTCGGACGGGTCCATCTCGCCGGCCCGGGCCAGCGCGGCCAGCGTGGCCACCACCACGTGGCCGGCGTCCACCTCGAAGTGCCGCCGCAGCGCCGCCCGGGCGTCCGAGCGGCCGAAGCCGTCGGTGCCGAGCGACGTGAAGGGGCGGGGGACCCAGCGCGCCACCTGGTCCGGGACGGCCCGCATGTAGTCGGTCACCGCCACCACCGGGCCGGTCCCGGCACCGAGGAGATCGCTGACGAGCGGCGTCCTGGCCGGCTCCTCCGGGTGCAGCCGGTTCCACCGCTCCACCGCCACGGCGTCCGCCCGCAGCTCCGACCACGACGTGGCCGACCACGTGTCGGCGGCGATGCCCCACCCCGAAGCGAGCAGGTCCCGCGCCTCCATGGCCGCCTGCCACATGGGCCCGGAGAAGCAGATGCTGGCCCGGCGCTTCCCGCCCGTGGCCGCCGGGCCGGCAAAGCGGTACAGGCCCCGCACCACGCCGTCACGGACGGCGTCTCCCTCGGGCCCCTCGGGCAGGGGCGGCATCGGGTAGTTCTCGTTGTAGAGGGTCAGGTACCAGAAGCGGTCCTCGGCCTCCGCGCCCATCATCCGGTGGACGGCGTCCTCCACCACCACGGCCACCTCGTAGGCGAACGCCGGGTCGTACACGGCGGCGGCCGGGTTGGTGGAGGCCAGCAGCGGCGACTGGCCGTCGTCGTGCTGGAGCCCCTCGCCGAGCAGCGTGGTCCGCCCGGCGGTGCAGCCGGCCAGGATGCCCCGCCCGCGCATGTCGCCCAGGGCCCACGTCAGGTCGCCCACCCGCTGGAAGCCGAACATCGAGTAGAAGAGGAAGACCGGGAGCATCGGGTGGCCCCAGGTGGCGTACGCCGTGGCCAGGGCGGTGAAGGTGGCGATGCCGCCGGCCTCGGTGATGCCCTCCTGCAGGAGCTGTCCCGAGACGCTCTCGGCGTACTTGAGGGGGAGGTCGGCGTCGACCGGCACGTAGCGCTGGCCCTCGGGGGCGTAGATCTTGGCCTCGGCGATGATGGGCTCCAGCCCGAAGGTCCGCGCCTCGTCCGAGACGATCGGCGCCACCAGCGGGCCGAACGCGGGGTCGCGGACCAGGTTCCGCAGGAGGCGGGCGAACGCCATGGTGGTGGACGCCGCCTGCTTGCCGGAGCCGGCGGTGAGGTCGGCGAAGACCTTGGGGTCCGGCAGGCGCACCGGCGCCGGGCGCACCACCCGGCGGGGGATGGAGCCGGCCAGGACCTTGCGGCGGGCCATGAGGTACTCGTGGGCCTCGGAGCCCGGCGGGGGCCGGTAGTAGGGCGGGGCGTCCGCCTCCAGGGCGCCGTCGGGGATCTCGTCGGCCAGGTACAGGCGGTCCCGCAGGGCGAGGAGCTGCGCCTTGGACATCTTCTTGATCTGGTGGGTGGCGTTGCGGGCCTCGATCTCCGGCCCCAGCGTCCAGCCCTTGATGGTCTTGGCCAGGATCACGGTGGGGGCGCCGCGCTGCTCGGTGGCCAGCTTGTAGGCGGCGTAGAGCTTGCGGTAGTCGTGCCCGCCGCGGGGGAGGGACCGGAGCTCGTCGTCGGTGAGGTGCTCCACCAGCTTGCGCAGCCGGGGGTCCGGGCCGAAGAAGTGCTCGCGGATGTAGGCGCCGGTCTCGGTGGCGTACTTCTGGAACTCGCCGTCCACCGTGGTGTTCATCTTGTTCAGGAGGACGCCGTCGACGTCGCGGGCCAGCAGTTCGTCCCACCGCGAGCCCCAGATCACCTTGATCACGTTCCACCCGGCGCCGCGGTAGAGGGCCTCCAGCTCCTGGATGACCTTGCCGTTGCCGCGCACCGGCCCGTCCAGGCGCTGGAGGTTGCAGTTGACCACGAAGATGAGGTTGTCGAGGTGCTCCCGGCCGGCCACGCCCAGGGCGCCGATCGACTCCGGCTCGTCCATCTCCCCGTCGCCCACGAAGCACCACACCCGGCTGCCGCTGGTGTCCACGAGCTGCCGGTGGTGCAGGTAGCGGTTGACGTGGGCCTGGTAGACGGCGTTGATGGGGCCGAGGCCCATCGAGACGGTGGGGTACTCCCAGAAGTCGGGGAGGGAGCGCGGGTGCGGGTAGCTGGGCAGCCCCCCGCCGCCGACCTCGTGGCGGAAGTTGTCCAACTGGGCCTCGGAGAACCGTCCCTCGACGTAGGCCCGGGCGTAGATGCCGGGCGAGGCGTGGCCCTGGATGAAGACCTGGTCGCCGGCGCCGCCGTCGTCCTTGCCCCGGAAGAAGTGGTTGAACCCCACCTCGTAGAGGGAGGCCGAGCTGGCGTAGGTGGAGAGGTGGCCGCCGATGCCGTCGGTGCGCATGTTGGCGCGGACCACCATCACCGCCGCGTTCCAGCGGATGAAGGCGCGGATGCGCCGCTCCACGTGCTCTTCCCCGGGGAACCACGGCTCCTCGTCCGCCGGGATCGTGTTCACGTACGGCGTGGAGACGGTGGCCGGGAAGTCCACCTGCATGGTCCGGGCCCGTTCCAGCAGCTTCATCAGGAGGAACCGGGCCCGGCTCCGGCCGTGGGTCTCCACCACCGCGTCGAAGGAGTCCAGCCACTCGGACGTCTCCGCCGGGTCGATGTCGGGAACCTGGTGGGAGATGCCGTCGAACAGCACGGGCCCACGCTACCGCCGCGCCGCCCGCCCACGTGCGTAGTACACATGGCTGCCGTGGCCGGATCCCCCGAACCAACGCTCGTCTACACCGACGGCTCGTGCCTGGGGAACCCCGGGCGCGGCGGGTGGGCCTGGGCCGTGCCCGACGGCCCCTACGCCAGCGGCGCCGACCCGCAGACCACCAACCAGCGGATGGAGGTCACCGCCGTGCTCGAGGCGCTGCGGGCCCTCCTCCCCGAGGCCGGGCCGGCCGGGGTCCACGTGCGGAGCGACTCCACCTACGTGGTGAACTGCTTCCGCCAGCGCTGGTGGCAGGGGTGGCACCGCCGGGGGTGGAAGAACACCCAGGGCAAGCCGGTGGCCAACCGCGACCTCTGGGAGCCCCTGCTGGCCCTGGCCCTGGACCCGGCCGCCGAGGTGGGGTTCTCCTGGGTGAAGGGCCACTCGGGCGACCGCTGGAACGACCGGGTGGACGAGCTGGCCACGGCGGCCGCGGCGCGCGGCGCCGGCGTGGCCGGCCGCTGACCCCCGCCGGCGGGGCCC
>JBOGGH010000399.1:0-3329 GCA_050743905.1 Acidimicrobiales bacterium | reverse complement strand
GCGCTAGGTTGAGGGCCTAGTCCACGCAAGTGGGTGGGGGTTCAAGTCCCCCCTCCGACACTGACTTTCGCCCACTGGCTCGGCGCCTGGCGCGCATGCTGCGCCCGCCGTTGGCCCGCTCCCTGGCCGTGGATCTCGTGTGAGCCGGTCGTTGCTGTCCGGCCCGAGGTCAGACTCGACGGTCACCACCCGGCGGGCCGGCCGTGGCCGTCGCCGATCCACGGCGCCAGCCTCGACCAGCTGGAGGAGCGACTAGCCGGTGAGGTGCAGGACCGCTCCAGTAGCCGCGAGGGAACCGTGTCGAAGCTGAGCCATCTCGCCGATCTGCGGGCCCGGCTCGATGATGCCGGTCTAGTCCCGGGCGACCTGGCCACGCCGGACGTGCTTTCGGAGCGGGGTCTCCTCGCCAAGGCCCACAAGAAGCTGGCCGAACGCTATTTCGAAAGCCGGGCCGAGACCGCGGCGATGATCGAGACGCCGCGGGTCCGCCTGGAGCGTCGGTCGCGCACCGGCCACTGGGATGCCTTCCCGGTCAACCCGGACCACTCCCTGGCCCTTTGAACAGGGACCGCTCAGATCACGGACGCCGACCCGGCCTCACACCCGCGAACGGTATCGATCACCACGGAACCTCCTCAGTAGTACACTGTGCCAGGAGGTAATACTTCATGATCACCACGGTCAATCCGAAGGGCCAGGTCACCATCCCCGAGCCGCTGCGCGAGCGCTACGGGTTCCCGCCAGGCACGAAGGTCGTGTGGCTGGAGCGCGACGGCGACCTCATCCCCAAGCCACTCCTGTCGGTCGAGCAGCTGCGTGGGCGCTTCAAGGGGGGCGAGCTGACGGTAATGCTGCTCGAAGAGCGCGCTCGGGACCGCAAGCACGAGGATGGCTGATCGCGTCGTCCTCGACGCCCACGCGGTCCTCGCCTTCCTCGGCGAGGAGCCTGGTTGGGCCGAGGTCGAGGAGATCCTGCAGTCCGGCGAGCCGTGGATGACGCTCGTCAACCTCGGGGAGGTCGCGTACATCCTCGAACGCAGCTCCGACGCCCGAGCCGCTGACGAGGTGTGGGCGAACCTTCGAGCGGAGAGCCGGCCCGATGGGGTGCCAGTTCGCTGGATCGATGTCAACGACACCCTTGTGCGCCGAGCGGCCGCCATCAAGGCGCGAGGAGGGCTCAGCTATGCCGATGCCTTCGCCGCCGGAGCCGCGTCGGTGCTCGACTGCCCGGTTCTCACCGGGGACCCGGAGTTTCGGGTGGCCGAGGAGCTCGGGGTGACGGTCCGCTGGCTCGGGCGCCGGGCATAGCGTCCTTCGCCGGGTTGCTCACCCCGCCAGCGCCAGCTCGGTTCGCAGGACGAGCGTGGGCGTCGAGTACGGATCCCCCCTCCGACACTCGATTTTGCATGCAGAGCGGACGAGTTGGCCTCGACTACCACCAGGTCGTCGGCCGTGGGCGTGATGGACTCGAGGGCGTCGATCGTCGGCTGAAGATGGCCTGGTTCGAGCACTCGCCGAGCCAGGAATCGAGCGAGGTCAGGACGGCGTCTTCGCGGAGGGACACGCTGCCGGGATGCTCGATCCGGTTGGGCAGGGGAGTACTCGGCGGGGCAGCGGCAGCGATAGTGGACGCGGTCGTAGTTCCACGTCTCTTCCATGGGCCGCGCAGACCAGATGCCGCAACGCACGAATCCTTACATGGAGTAGCGCCGCTTCGCGGCTCTCGGCGATCGCGTGGCACGGCTGGCCGCGTGATCTGGGTAGGCATCGTCCGGGTCAAAACGCCGCTCCACTTCGACGTTCACGTCTGACCTGGTCGACTTCACCGCCTGGCAAGGCATCGTCGACACCCCGCAGATCGCGTTCCTCCTCGAAGCAAAGGTGATGGGCACTGCCAAGCACGCGAATAGCCCGAATGAGAAGGCTGCCGGGCGTGACCGCCGACACCAAGAAACGGGTTTCGAGGTCGCCCCAAGTGCCTCAACGGTGGTGCGCTTGGCTGACTGCTTGATCACGATCATGAGCCTTCAAGGTGTCGAAGCGGCGGTGGCGGGCCGGCACCCGGTGTCGCTGCGACGCTCGGCGCGAGCGAGGTGAGGCGCTCGTGGCCGGCCGTTAGGTGTCCTGGACGAGCCCGAGCACATTGCCGTCGGGGTCAGTGAAGGTGGCCACGAGACGGCCGCCGCCCACGTTCCGCGGGGGTTCCTTCACGCTGGCACCGGCATCTGTGACCTCGCCCAGCTTCTTCTGGATGTCTTTTACGCGCCAGTAGGCGACGGGTGATGCCATGCCCTGGTCGCCAGCGGGCACGAGGCCGATGTGCTGGCCAGCGGTGTCGTAGCCCACGTAGTACTGAGCGTCAGCCTGGGGTTCGATGTCGAGGAGCGCGGTGTACACCGCCTTGGCACGCTCCAGGTCGGATACGGGGTGCAGCACGATCTTGATCCCTTCGGTGGAAGAGTCGGTCACGGTCGCTCCTTTTGCTCGCTGGTCGGTGTTGCCATCATGGTCCCTATGACGCGCCCGACGATCGATGTGTGACAACCGCGCCAGCGCCCCTAAGCCGTCCGCCCGGACGGCCGACCGCCTCACCCATGGATGCTCGTGCCACATCCTGATCGTCTGGTGCGCCATTCTGGTGAGATGGACGAGGACCTGATTGCCAGGTTCGAGGCGAGCCGGCCACGGCTCCAGGCCATGGCGTACCGCATGCTCGGGTCGCTCACCGAGGCCGAGGACGTCGTGCAAGAGACCTCGATCCGGTTTGGGGTACCGACGCCGCGAACATCGACAACCTCGGCGGTTGGCTCACTACGGTCCTCTCCCGCATCTGCCTCGGGCTGCTGCGGTCCCGCCGCACGCGGCGTGAAGAGCCGATCGAGGCAGAAGATCGGACACCCGAGGCCCTCACCCCCGAAGAGGAGGTGGTCCTCGCCGACACCATGGGCCCAGCGCTGCCGCTCGTGCTCGACGCCCTCACCCCCGCCGAGCGCCTCGCCTTCGTCCTCCACGACCTCTTCGCCGTGCCCTTCGACGAGCTTGCCCCGATCGTCGGGCGCTCACCAGCGGCCGCCCGCCAACTCGCCAGTCGGGCAAGACGGCGCGTGCAGGGTGCCGATGAGGTGCCCTCGGGGGACCGGCGGCGCCAACAGGAGATCGTCGACGCGTTCCTCGCCGCCTCCCGAAAGGGGGACTACGGGGCGCCCGTCTCCCTTCTCGACCCCGACGCCGTTCTGCGCGCCGACCGCGCCGCGGTCGAGATGGCCGCCGCCAACCGCGACCGGGGAGCTCCGCTCCTCGCACCCGAGGTCCGAGGTGCACCTGGAGTG
>JBOGGH010000398.1:0-3331 GCA_050743905.1 Acidimicrobiales bacterium | reverse complement strand
GCCCACCGTGTGGCCGACCGGCCGCGTGCCGGGTCACCGGCGCCGCGGATGCCGCCGCCGGCGGTCTGGGCCGACGCCGCGGCGCCTGTCGCCACCGCTTTGCCAGTCGGCGCCCAGGCACTCGTGGTACCGCTGGCACCAGTGCCGCCCCCGGCGCCGCCGCTCATGGCACTACCGGCATCGCCACCACCGTCGTCGGCAGCGAGGGCCTCGGCCTCGGGATCGGGCTCGGGTGCCGCCGGGGTGGCGATCGCCCGCAGGTCGCCCGGCGTGCACTCGCGGGCCAGCGCCTCCCGGACGGCGGCCCGCAGCTCAAGCTGCTGTTCGGTGAAGGCGAACCGCATCGGCGTCTCGCGCCGCCCCTACGCCCGCGGCAGGCCGAGCAGTCGCTCGGCCACCACGTTGCGCTGGATCTCGTTGGTCCCGGCGTAGATGGGGCCGGCCAGGGCGAACAGGTACCCGTCCAGCCACTCGCCGGGCGCCCGTGCCGCAGAAGCCAGCGCGTCGGGCGCGCCCCCCCCGGGCTCGGCGCCCTCCGTCGCCTCCAGCAGCTCAGCTTCGGGACCCAGCAGGTCGAGCGCCGTGGCGTGGATGGCCAGGTCCGTCTCGGACCAGAAGATCTTGTTGGAGCTCGCCTCGGCCCCCACGCCGTGCCCGTCGGCCACCCGGGAGGCCGTCCAGTACGTGCCGAGCTCGTACGCCTCGGCGTCCACGTACGCCCGCGCCACGTCGTCGGCCACCCGCCCCGCCGGCATGCCCCGCCGGACGTAGAGGTCGACCAGTCGACGCGCCGCCTCGGTGTAGCGGGCCGGGCTCCGCAGGCTGAGGCCGCGCTCGCTGCCGGCCGTGGACATGGCCACGGACCACCCCTGGCCCACGCCGCCGAGCACCTGGTCGTCGGGGACGAACACCTCGTCGAAGAACACCTCGGCAAAGCCGGTCTCCCCGTCGAGCTGGGGGATGGGCCGCACGGTCACGCCGGGCGCGTCCATCGGCACCAGGAAGTAGGTCAGCCCGCGGTGCCGCTCGGCCTCGCGGTCGGTCCGGAAGATGGCAAAGCACCAGTCGGCGAACGCCCCCCGGGAGCACCACGTCTTCTGGCCGCTCAATCGCCACCCACCGGCCCCCTCGTCGCGCAGGGCTCGCGAGCGGATCCCGGCCAGGTCGCTCCCGGCGTCCGGCTCCGACCACCCCTGGCACCAGATCTCCTCGCCCGAGGCCATCGGCGGCAGGAACCGCGCCCGCTGCTCGGGCGTGCCGTGCTCCAGCATCGTGGGGCCCAGCAGGAAGATGCCGTTCTGGCTCACCCGCCTGGGTGCCCGTGCCCGGTAGTACTCCTCCTCGAAGAGCAGCCACTCGAAGATTCCCACGCCGCGGCCGCCGTACTCCTCGGGCCAGCTCACCACCGACCACCGGTCGGCGGCCATGGTGCGCTCCCAGGCGCGGTGCTGCTCGAACCCGGCGGCAGTGTCGAGCGACGCCAGCAACCCCGGCGCCGGCACGTGGGCCGCCAGCCAGGCCCGCGCCTCGGCCCGGAACGCCTCCTGCGCCGGGGTGAACGTCAGGTCCATGCCAGATCCATGCCGGCCCGAATCTGGCACACCGTCAGATCCGCGGCAACAATGGGCCCATGCCCCAGGCGGTCATCGTGGACGCGGTGCGCACGCCGGTCGGCCGGCGGGGCGGGCGCCTCTCCGGCTGGCACCCGGTGGACCTGGCCGCCCAGCCGCTGCTGGCCCTGGTGGAGCGCAACGACCTCGACCCCGCCCTGGTGGAGGACGTGGTCATGGGCTGCACCATGACCGTCGGGGAGCAGGCGATGAACGTCGCCCGCAACGCCGCCCTCGCCGCCGGCTTCCCGGACACGGTGCCCGGCACCACGGTCGACCGGCAGTGCGGCTCGGCCCAGCAGGCGGTGCACTTCGCCGCCCAGGCGGTGATGGCCGGGGCCATGGACGTGGTGATCGCCGCCGGCGTGGAGTCGATGAGCAGGGTGCCGATCGGCGCCACCACCGACCCCGGGCCCGGCGAGGCCTACGGCCCCATGTACCGTCAGCACTACGAGCTGGTCCACCAGGGCGAGTGCGCCGAGGAGATCGCCCGCCGCTGGGGGATCGGCCGCACCGACATGGACGTGCTGGCCCTGGAGTCCCACCGGCGGGCGGCGGCGGCCACGGACGAGGGGCGGTTCAAGAACGAGATCGTCGCCCTCGAGACCCGCTACGCCGACTGGGTCGAGCCCAAGGAGGGCCAGCAGCTCGCCGGGGGCGTGCTCGACGCCGACGAGGGCGTCCGCCGCGACACCACCCTCGAGAAGCTGTCGGGTCTGCGACCGGCGTTCCGCGAGGACGGCACGGTCACCGCCGGCACCTCGTCGCAGATCTCGGACGGTGCCGCCGCCGTGCTGGTGATGAGCGAGGAGCGGGCGGCGAGCCTGGGCCTGCGCCCGCGGGCCCGCTTCCACACCTTCGCCGTCGCCGCCAACGACCCGCAGATCATGCTCACCGCCCCGATCCCGGCCACCCGCCTCGTCCTGGAGAGGTCCGGCCTGGCGCTGGACGACCTCGACGTCATCGAGATCAACGAGGCGTTCGCCTCGGTGGTGCTGGCCTGGGAGCGCGAGCTCCACCCCGACATGCACCGGGTCAACCCGAACGGTGGGGCCATCGCCATCGGCCACCCCACCGGCTGCTCGGGCGCCCGCATCATGGCCACCCTCCTCAACGAGCTGGAGCGCACCGGCGGCCGCTACGGCCTCCAGACCATGTGCGAGGGCGGCGGCCAGGCCAACGCCACCGTCATCGAGCGGCTCGGGTGAGGGCCGGGGCGGGGTGGCCGGGCGCGCCGCGCCGGTCGCGCCGATCGGGCTGATGGCCACGCGGAAGGCTCGCGTCCCCGCCATCGACGGCTGGTTCACCATGGACGAGGCGGCCCCGGAGCTGCTCGGCAGCCGCTGCACGGCCTGCGGCACCTACGCCTTCCCCCGGGCGACGCTCGGCTGCGCCAACCCGGCGTGCCAGGAGGCCGAGCTGGAGGAGGTGTCGCTCTCCCGTCGGGGCCGGATCTGGTCGTACACCGACGCCCGCTACCAGCCCCCGGCGCCCTACGTGGCCGCCGACCCCTACGAGCCGTTCGCCCTGGCGGCGGTGGAGCTGGCGGCCGAGCGCATGGTGGTGCTCGGGCAGCTTGTGCCCGGCACGACGGTCGGGGACGTGACGGTCGGCCAGGAGGTGGAGCTGGTGCTCGGCACGCTCTACGAGGACGACGAGCACGAGGTGCTCATGTGGCAGTGGCGGCCGGTGGCCGCGCCGGCGGCCCCGGGGGGCGCGCC
>JBOGGH010000397.1:0-3336 GCA_050743905.1 Acidimicrobiales bacterium | reverse complement strand
GCGGGGGGCTGGGGGGCTGGGGGGGCGGGGGCGGGTCTGGGGATAGATTCGGCCGGCATGGGCGGGAGCCGGGGCACCGGGCGGGACTTCTTCGACGTGGTGCTCTCCCAGCGGGCCTGCCGGCAGTTCGCCGACCAACCCGTCGACGACGAGCTGGTGGCCCGCTGCCTCACCGCCGCCACCCACGCGCCGAGCGCCGAGAACCGCCAGCCCTGGGTGTTCGTGGTCGTCCGCGACCCGGCGCTGCGAGCGGCGGTCGGCGACCTGACCCGGCGGCTCTGGCGCCAGGCCGGGCGCCCGCACTCGGAGGGCCGGCTCCCGGCAGCCCTCCTCGCCGACGTGGACCGCGGCGCGGAGGGGGGCGTGGCCGGCGCGCCCGTGCTCGTGGTGGCCTGCGGCCACACCGGCATCGGGCTGGAGGCCACGCTCCCGGCGTCCGTCTTCCCCGCCGTGCAGAACCTGCTGCTGGCGGCCACGGCGTGCGGCCTGGGCTCGGCCATGACCACGCTGGCCACCCTGGCCGCCGGCGAGCTGCGGTCGCTCCTCGGCCTGCCGGAGGAGGTGCTCCCGATGGCGGTGGTGCCCCTGGGGTGGCCGGCGGCGGCGCTCGGCCCGCCGCGGCGCCTGCCCCTCGCCGAGCGGGCGCACCGGGACCGCTACGGCACCCCCTGGTGAGCGGGGGTCCCGGGACCGCTCAGCGGGGCAGGCCGAGGATGCGGTCGCCGATCACCGTGCGCTGCACCTCGGACGTGCCTCCGGCGATGGTGGCGGCCTTGGACCACAGCCACTGGCGCTGCCAGGCGCCGCCGCCCGGGTTGCCGGCCGCGCCCTCCCAGAGCGGGCCGGCGGCCGCCACCACCGAGAGCGCGGCGTCCGAGAGGGTCTGGGTCATGTCGCTCCAGGTCAGCTTCACCACGCTCGACTCCGGCCCCAGCTCCTCCCCCTTGGCCAGCCTCGTGAGCGTCCGGAGGTTGGCCAGCCGCAGCACCCGCAGCTTCACGGCGGCGGCGGCCAGCGCGTCGGCCACGTCCGGGTCGTCGACGGTGCCGAGCTCCTCGGCCAGGCGGTAGAGCTCCTCGAGGTAGACGCCGTGCACCACCTCCTCCTTGAAGGGGAAGGTGCCGCGCTCGTGGGCGAGGGTGGTGTTGGCCACCGCCCAGCCGCGGTTCCGGTCGCCCACCAGGCAGTCGGCGGGCACGAACACCTCGTCCAGGAACACCTCGTTGAACTCGGCCTCGCCGGTGATGGTCACGAGCGGCCGGATCGTCACCCCCGGCGAGGTCATGTCCACCACCAGGTAGGAGAGGCCGCGGTGCTTCGGGAGGTCCGGGTCGGTGCGGACCAGGGCGATGCCCCAGCGGGCGAACTGCGCGTAGCTGGTCCAGACCTTCTGCCCCTGGAGCACCCAGCCGCCCTCGGTCTCCACGGCCCGGGTGGTGAGCGAGGCGAGGTCCGAGCCGGCGCCGGGCTCGCTGAAGAGCTGGCACCAGATCTCCCGGGCGTCGAGGATCCCCGGGAGCCAGCGCGCCTTCTGCTCGTGGGTCCCGTGGGCGAGGAGGGTGGGGCCCACGTGGTTGATGCCGTTGCGGTTGACGGGCTGCGGGGCCCGGGCGCGGGCGTACTCCAGGTTGAAGATGGCCACCTGCAACGGCGTGGCGCCCCGCCCCCCGTACGCCTCCGGCCAGTGGATCCCCACCCAGCGGTCGGCGGCCAGCCGGGCCTGCCAGGCGCGTCCCCAGGCGAGCTCCTCCTCCAGGGAGGCGAACCGCTCCGGCAGGTCCAGGTTGGCCCGCAGCCAGGCGCGGATCTCGTCCCGGAAGGCCAGCTCGTCCTGGCTCATCGAGAGGTCCATGCCACCTCCTCGCCGCCGACGGGCACCGGCCCCCGCCCGGCCCCAGGCCCCCGCCCGGCGGCGGCAGGCCCCGGCCCGGTCACCGCCCCACCGCCAGGCCGGCCGCCCGGGCCTTCAGCGCCGCACGGTCCGGCTTCCCGGCCGCCAGGAGCGGGAGCTCGTCCACCTGGACCACGACCTCGGGCGTCTTGAACCTCGCCACCCCGAGCTCGGCGAACCAGCGACGGCACTCCGCGACGTCGATCGTCCCGGGGCCCACCACGAACGCCGCCACCCGCTCGCCCAGCCGCTCGTCCGGCGCGCCCACCACCACCGCCTGGGCCACCTCGGGGTGGAGCTCCAGAGCCCGCTCGACCTCGGCCGAGGCGATGTTCTCCCCGCCACGGATGATGAGCTCCCGGAGCCGGCCGGTAATGGCCAGCCACCCGTCGCCGTCCAGCACCCCGAGGTCGCCGCTGCGGAACCATCCCCGGTGCGTTGCCGCCTGGGTGTCCACCACGTCGGCGTAGCCGGCGAACAGCTCCGGGCCCCGGATCCACACCTCCCCCGCCGACCCCGCCGGCCGGCGCCGGCCGGTGGCCGGGTCCACCACCCGGAGCTCGGCCTCGCCCACGGCGCGGCCGTCCGTCTCGCGGCGGCGGTCCGGCGGGTCGTCGTTGGTGCAGGTGGACACGGTGGGCGCCTCGGTGGAACCGTAGCTGCGCTTGACGACGGCGCCGAGCGCCTTCCCCGCCGACTCCACGAACTCGGGACTCACGCCCATCATCCCGCTGGACACCACGCGCATGGCGGCGACCTTGCGCGGCTCGAAGGCGGGGAGCGCCATGATCCCGGTGAACAGCGACGGGGGGCCGATCATGTAGCTGATCCGCTCGGCCTCCATGAGGGCGAGACCGCGCTCGGCGTCCCACCGCTCCATGAGCACCACCCGCATGCCGGCCGCCCCCGGCACCAGCACGGCGTTGAGGAGCCCGGACACGTGGGCCAGCGGCGCCGGCATCAGCACGGCGTCGTCCCCGCCCAGGCCGTGCACGCCCTTCATGACCAGCGCCTTGTAGGCGAGGGCCCGGTGGGTGTGCAGGACCGCCTTCGGGCGGCCGGTGGACCCCGAGGTGAAGATCACCACCGCCAGGTCCGACGGGCGGCTCGGGCCGGTGCTGGCGGGGACCGGGGGGCCGGCGGCGAGCTCGGCAAACCGGTCGTTCCTGCCGCGGACGGCGACGGCCGCGCCCACCCGGTGGCCGCCGTGGGCCGAGAGCGGCAGCGACGACGACGAGAGGCACACGGCGGGCTCCAGGACGTCCACCATGAACCCGACCTCGTCCGCGCCCGCCTGGTGGTGGACGGGCGCGGCCACCGCCCCGCACCGCCAGCAGGCCCGGTAGAGGGCGATCGCCTCCCACCGGTTGGGGAGCTGCCACGCCACCACGTCCCCGCGGCGGACGCCCAGCCGGCGCAGGCCGCCGGCCAGGCCGGCCACGGTC
>JBOGGH010000396.1:0-3337 GCA_050743905.1 Acidimicrobiales bacterium | reverse complement strand
CCTCCACTACGACCTGTTCGGAGGGGAGCGTGCTCGGGTCCCGGAGCGGTCCCGAGATGCGATGGTGTTCCGCCAGAAGCTCGCCCACGTCTCCGGAGAGTCGAACGTAGGAGTCGACGAGGATGACGAGGTAATCGCACACCCTCCCGAGGTCCTCGATGAGGTGGGAGGACAGCACGACGCTCACGCCCTGCGCGGCGACCTCCCCCATGAGGACCTGGAGGAACTCCCGCCGGGCGAGGGGGTCGAGACCGGCGACCGGCTCGTCGAGGATCAGCAGCTCGGGGTGCTTGGCGACCGCCATCGTCAGTGCCACCTGGGCGCGCTGCCCACCTGAGAGCGAGCCGGCCTTCTGTCTCGGATCGAGGCCGAGCTGTGCGATGCGGGTCTCTGCGAGCTCTCGGTCCCAGTTGGTGCAGAGGTAGGAGCCCATCTTCAGGTGCTGGGCGACGGTCAGCCCGGCGTAGACCGGGGCGTCCTGGGCGAGGAAGCCGACCTTGTCGAGTTGGGCCTGACCCGACCCGGGGCGCCCTCCGAGCACGCGGATCGAGCCGCCGCTCGGCGACAGCAGACCGACCGCCAGGTTGAGCAGCGTCGACTTCCCGGCCCCGTTCGGCCCCACGAGACCGACGACCTTCTCGCTTGGGATGGCGAGCGTGCAGTCCGAGAGCGCGGACTTTCGTCCGTAGCGCTTCGAGAGCTCGTGCGTCTCGATCGCCACGGTCATGCCACGCCCTCGGCGAAGGAGAGTCGGAACGCCGTGCGGTAGATCGCCTCGATGTCGTCCGGGCCCAACCCGGCCGATCGTGCTGACCGAAGCCATTTGGTCATCGATGCGAGGAACCTTGCCTGCGTCGCCGGGTCGGTACGAGGGAGAGTCCCGACGATGAAGGTGCCGAGGCCCGGCCGGGGACGGACGAGGCCCTCTCGTTCGAGGTCCCGGTAGGCCTTGAGCACCGTGTTCGGGTTGATCGCCAGCTTCGCGACGACCTGCTGGGCAGTTGGCAGCTGGTCACCGGGTTTGAGCAGGCCGAGCTGCAGCGCCTGGTGGACCTGCTGGACGATCTGGAGGTACGTCGCAACGCCAGAGGTGGCGTCGAGCTGGAACTCGATCATCAATCTCCGCTTCCACTAATCAGTTAGCAGAAAAATAGAATAAGCCCTGCGCCTCGGCAAGTCGGGGCCGAGCGGACCGTGACACAGAAGTGGGGAACCTGAGCTGAGCGAAGGCAGATGGTCACCCGCGCTGTCGCCGCGTGTTCGTCGGAACTAGTCCGACCGGCTGACGAGGTATTGCCGGAAACCCGGGATCGAGAATGCGAGAACACCGTGCTCCGGGGCGTGGATGAGTCCCTTGCGGATCAGCGCGTCTCGGGTGGGCGAGACGGCGGAGAGTTCGCGATTGAGTTTCCGAGCTATGTCGCCCGAACGCGCGCGGTCGTCATCCGCGTCCATGAGCTCCGACATCGCGAACAGGTACCTGCGCTCGGTTTCGGTGGCACCTTCGAAGCGTGCACCGTAGATGCCGCCCTCGATCTGACGCTGCGCAATCGGTTCTGCTGCATCCACATGCTCGAGCTCGATCATCCCGACCGCACCGGCTCGAGCTGCGGCTTCCCAAGCTTCGAACGCGTAGAGCTGGAGGAAGTACGGGTACCCGTCAGCTGCTGCGACCACCTTCTCGACAGCGTTGTTGGCCCACGCCACACCTTCCTCGGCAGCCGGTTCAATCACGGCTGCTCGTGCTTCTCGTTTATGCAAGTTGTCCGTCGGCTCGTAGCGGAACCGCTCGGTGTACGTCGCCGCCTTGGCAATGTAGGCGGGCAGGCGTGGCAATCCGGCGCCGATGAAGGCAAACGGCAATCGGTCCCTCAGGTCCTGGACCACGTGCACGAGCGCGCCCAAGCTTGCAAGGCTGATCGCCTGCAGCTCGTCCACGATCAGCGCAACACCGAGTCCGTCGTCGGTCGCGGCTTCTCCGAGCGAAGTGAGCACTCTCGCCAGGTCGTCGTATGCCGGAGCAGTTCGTCCAGGTCCGACGCTGGCCCCGCTGCCGAGAACTTGCAGGCCGCCTCCTCGACGGAGGAGCCGACCCACACGGCGGGTCAGCTTGGCGCCCGGGCGCAATTGGCCGGCGAATCGGTCGGCGACAGCCGCGAGTGCCACATCGACGGCCAACCCACGACGCAGCGCCAGATAGGGGGCGTACCAGCCGGCAAGTGCCAAGCGGTCGGCGATCTCCTTCAATAGGACCGTCTTACCGACCCCCCGCAGTCCCACGTACACGAGACTGTTGGCCGAGTAGCCGGCCTCGAGCTGGCTGCGGACACTCTCAGCGAGGAGCAGTTGGTCTGATCGGCCCACCAGAGCACGAGGTCGATCACCGGCTCCCGGCGTGTAGGGGTTTGGCCGCAGTGCGGTGGGCGTCGCCATACCGGAGCCACTATAGCACAGCCGTATACTATAGGACTTATAGCTATCCGTCCGAGAGACGACCGAGAGGGGACCCTCAGGTCAGGGCTCGCCGATCGAGAGTCCGCTCTCCGGCGAGCCAGCCTGGCTCGCCCTCTCGCGGACAAGTGCGGATCGCGGGGCAGCAGTTGAAGCGAGCACCCGGACGCCATCGAGCGGTTGAACACCGCTCAGAACGACGCTCACGGTGGCCGACCCGCGTGGGGTGAGGAGGAGCGCCGAATCGGCGATCTCGGCGCGCGCTTGCAGGTCTGCCTCCGACACGAGGACCGCACAGATCGTTCGGGCGGCCGGAGGAACGATCGGCGTGGACGTTCGGGGCGGCGTCAACGATCGCACCGACGCAGACGAAGACGATCGAACCGTCGTTCTTGGCTAGATCGCAGAGGACTCATCGCCCGAACGCTGCGCAGATGGGACGTTCGGTGGTGTTCGCGCCGGTAAGCGGCTTGTGGTACAAGGGAACTCGGCGAGATGTGACCGACTTGTTTACCATCCGAAGTGGCTCGACGAAAGGAGTGCAAGTGCACGAAACGATCGTCTCCTTCGCCAGCGCAGGTGCCGACGTGCGTGCCATCGTGCACCGCCCAGACGTCGATCGTCCGCTGCCAGGCGTCGTCATGGTGGCTGGAGCGGGCGAAGTAACCGCCGAAGATTGGGATGGACGGCCGGCCATGATTGCCAGCTGTGGTGCCGTGGTGCTGAGCCACGACAAGCCCGGGTGCGGGGAGTCTTCAGGTGACTGGCGGAGCCAGTCCTTTCTCGACCGAGCGCACGAGACCCTTGCTGCCCACGCACTTCTGCGCGATCAATCCGGTGTCGATCCTGAGCGAGTCGGTCTCCATTGCGTGAGCCAGGGCGGGTG
>JBOGGH010000395.1:0-3337 GCA_050743905.1 Acidimicrobiales bacterium | reverse complement strand
GGCATGTCGCCTCCCTTCGTGGCCGGCGGGCCCGACACTACCGCCGGCCCCGGCCCCGGCCGCCGGCCGGGGGCTCAGTCGCCCGCGGCGCCCGGTCCCGCCACCACCACGCCCTCCCAGGGCGCCAGCACGGTCCGGCCGCGGAGGAGCGCGCCGTCACGCCCGCGGTCGGTGCCGACCGCCACCCGACCGTCCAGGCCGTCGACCGCCACCTCGCCGTCCCCCAGGTTGACGGCGACCAGGTGGTCCCGCCCGCGGCGCCAGACCCACGTGCCGGGCGGCGACGGCACCGTGGCGTAGTGGCCGCCGTGGAGGTCCGGCGTGCGCCGCCGCAACGCCAGCAGGTCCCTCACGAGGTGCAGGGTGGAGCCCGGGTCGTCCCGCTGGTCCTCCACGGTGGGGAGGTCCCCGTCCCCCACGGGCAGCCACGGGGCGACGCCGGGCGACGTGAAGCCGGCCTCGGGGCCCCGCCGCCAGCGCATCGGCGTGCGCATGGCGTCACGGCCCTGGTAGTGGGGCCAGTAGCGGACTCCGAGGGGATCCCGCAGCGCCTCCCGGGGGACCGGCACGTCGGGGAGGCCGATCTCGTCCCCCTGGTAGAGGAACGGCGTGCCGCGCAGGCAGAGCAGCATCAGCAGCGCGGCCCGGGCGCGGGCCGGGTCGTCCTTGGCCCAGCGGGTGGCCAGGCGGGACATGTCGTGGTTGGAGCCGGTCCACGCCGGCCACGCGCCGCGGGGGAGCGTGCGCTCGGTGTCCTCCACGATCCGCCGCATGGCGTCCGCCTCGAGCGGGGCGCCGATGAACGGGAAGTTGAAGGCGAGGTGCAGCTCGTCCCCGCCGTGCCCGTAGTAGCGGACGAGCTCGTCGAGGTCGACCGGGGTCTCGCCCACGAGCACCCGCGGCGGCCCGTAGCCGTCGGCCAGGGCGCGCCACCGCTGGATGACGTCGTGGACCTCGGGACGGTTGGCGTTGTAGACCGACCGCTGGCCGAAGAGCTGGGCCTCGAAGCCGTCCTCCTCCGTGGCCGGCGGGTTGTCCCGCAGTGTGGCGTCCTTGACCACCACGTTGCAGACGTCGATGCGGAAGCCCTGCACCCCGCGGTCGAACCAGAACCGCATCACCCCGTCCACGGCGTCCCGGACCTCGGGCTGCCACCAGTTGAGGTCGGGCTGCTCGTCCAGGTGGTTATGGAGGTAGTACTGCCCGGTGCCCGGGTCCATCGTCCAGGCCGGGCCGCCGAAGGAGCTCACCCAGTTGTTGGGCGGGGAGCCGTCGGGCTTCGGGTCGGCCCACACGTACCAGTCGCGGTGGGCGGCGTCCCGGGAGGACCGGGCGTCCACGAACCACGGGTGGCGGTCGCTGGTGTGGTTGGGGACCAGGTCCATCAGGATCCGGATGCCGCGGCGCCCGGCCTCGGCTACCAGCTCGTCGAGCTGGTCCATGGTGCCCAGCTCCGGTGTCACGGCGCAGAAGTCCGCCACGTCGTAGCCCCAGTCGGCGTTGGGGGAGAGGGTGACCGGGCTCAGCCAGATGCCGTCCACCCCGAGCCACGCCAGGTGGTCGAGGTGCCCGAGGATGCCGCCCAGGTCGCCGGTGCCGTCGCCGTCGCCGTCGGCGAAGGACCGCGGGTAGATCTGGTACAGCACGCCGCGCTGCCACCAGGGGAGCCCGGTGCCGCCGGCCGCCGGCGAGGTCATCCGGTTGGCGGCAGCGGGCGCCAGTCCTGCTTCACCACCCAGCACCGCCCCTGGGGGATGCCGTCCTTGGGCATCTTGCAGATGCTCGTGGGCGGCATGTTGCTGTGCAGCGACACGATGCGGTACTGGACGGGCCCCGAGAACTTCCGTGGGCCGTAGGAGAGCACCGGGGCGAACCCGCCGGGGAAGTTCCGGATGCGGGACATGGCCTCCACGAAGGTCCGGCGGTTCAGGTCCCGGCCGGCGGCCTTGGCCGCCGCGGTGAAGAGCCGGATCTCCTGGCACCACCCCTGGACCGGCCCCTGCTCCTCGATGAAGTCGTTCTGGTTCCCCGGCGGCGTCTCGGGGTAGGCGGCGTGCCACACCTTCCAGCAGTCCCGAACGCCGGTGTCGTACCCGCCCTGCGACTCCGGTCGTGTGTCGTCGACCCCGCCCAGCGTCTCGGTGGTCACGCCCTCCTGGCCTGTGAGCGCCTGCTCGTAGGGCCCCGGGGGCAGGAGCCCCTGCGCCGACTCGATCGACTCCTCGTAGTCCGAGAGCAGGAGCTTGGGGAAGTAGTGCTGGGCCGTCTCCGCCCCGAGGACCGGGTCGAAGGCGTTGAACGGCAGGATCGGGATCACCGAGGTGACCCCGGCGGCCTTCAGCTTCTGGACCACCAGCGGCGCCTGGGCGTTGGTGGTGGCGATCTCTGTGGGGCTGGACGCGATGGTCTCCACCACCGGTCGCACCCCGGCGCGCCGGAGGTCCGGCAGCAGGTAGTCGTCGAGCGCCAGCTTGTCGCTGGCCCGGTCGCCGGCGATGACGCCCACCTTGTGGCTGCCGCCGATCAGGCCTGTGGCGAGCCCCCAGTCCACCGTGGCCTGGATGACCTGTGTGTCCGACGGCCCGGTCCACCACAGGTACGGCGAGCCGTCCGTGGTCCAGTTGCTCACCGTGGTCCACTGGCCGATGAAGGGGGTGTGCCCCTCCTCGGTCACGCAGAGCTCGTTTGTCCCGGACCACGCGCCCTCGCCGTCGAGGACGGCAAAGGCCGCCGGGCTGCCCTCGGTCCAGTCCTTGCACAGCGCCCGCATCGCCGATGTGTTCTCCGGTGTGAATGTGGCGATGATGGGGTTGATCCTGCGGCCGTGGATGCCGCCGCTCTTGTTGACCTGGTTGACGAAGAGCTTGATCGCCTTCTTCTGCTCGCCGTACTCGGCGTCCTCGGCGAAGCCCAGCTTCCCGGCGAGCGACGAGAGGGAGACCACCGGGAAGACGACGTTGATGCTCTTGGCCGTGACGCCGCGGGTGCTGGTGCTGGCCTGGCCCACCGGCACCGGGTGGTGGGCGGCGGTGAGCACAGCGCCGTCCGGGCCGTTGCCGCCGGACGGGGACGAGGCGGCCGGGGCGGCCGCGCCGGACGGGGACGAGGTGGACGGGGACGAGGTGGACGGGGCAGTCGGGGCGGCGGAGGCGGACCCGGCGACCCCGGTGGTCACCACGGCGAGCAGTGCGGCGGCCAGCGCCGCCACCGGAGCGGTCCCCGGGCGCCGCGGCGCACGGCACCTCCCGGGAAGTCGCCGCACGCGGCCTCGAGCCCCCGCCCCCTCCGGCACGGCGTCGCTACCCGGGAACGGGCGTGGCGTCGAGCGGCCCGGGCG
>JBOGGH010000394.1:0-3356 GCA_050743905.1 Acidimicrobiales bacterium | reverse complement strand
GGCCAGGGACGGCGACCTGGCCATGGCGTGCAGCTCCTCCTCGATGCGCCGCGCCCGCCCGCCGGCAGCACCGGCGATCTCGCGGGCCCGATGGTCGTCCAGCCGCATCGTGGGCACCGAGACGCCGATGGCCGCCAGCGGGTTGCCGTGGAAGTCGGCGATCGGCACCGCCACGGCCGACAGGCCTGCCGCCGTGCGCTCGGACGACGTGGCGAACCCTGTGGCCCTGACCTGCGCCAGCTCGTCCAACAGGGCCGACCGGGAGACGGGGGGACGGTCCGGCGACCCCGGGATCTGCTCGTCGGGGAAGAGCCGCAGCAGCTCGGCCTCGGGCAGCGAGGCGAGGATGGCCTTCCCGCCCGACGTCAGGTGCGCCGGGAGCACGTCGCCGGTGCGGTTGGCCACCCGGACGAGCTGCGGCCCCTCGGCCGAGTCGATGAAGCGGACCTGGGGCCCCTCCAGCACCATGAGGCTGGCCGTCTCCCGCACCTCCGCCGCCAGCGCCACCAGGTGAGGCCGGGCCACGCGCCGGACGTCCACCCGCTCCAGTGACGAGAGCGCCACCTCCAGCAGGCGCGGTCCCGGGCGGTAGCGCCGGGTAGCGGGGTCCTGGACCACGAACCCGTGGGCCAACAGGGTGGTCAGCAGGCGGTGCGCCGTGGACGGTGCCACCCCGAGCAACTGGGCGCTCTCCTTCACGGCCAGGGAGGGGTGGTCCCGCAGGGCGGCCAGCAGGGTGAGCGCGTTGTCCACCGAGCTGACGGTGTACGGCCGCAGGCGTCCCTCGGGCGCAGAGCCTGCTCGTGGCACGGCCACCTCCCTCCCGGAGCGGCCCGGAAGCTGCAGCCGGCACCGCTCGAAGCCGCGTGGTCCTTGAATAGCACAACTCGGCCACCGGGCGTTCTGCTGTGCCGAACGCCGAGATGGATCGACCTCTCGAACCGTTCGATAGTCTAACGACATGGGACGACAGCGGGCCACCCGGACGGCGCCAGGGACATCGGCGGCGCCAGGGACATCGGCGGCGGGCACGGCACGGGCAACGGCCGCTGCGGGCTGTCCGCCGCTTCCCGCGGCCCCGGCCCACCCGGGCCGCGTGGCGGCGTGGATGGCCAAGCAGGTGGAGCTGGCGCTGGACGGGGTGGGGCTGTCCCTCCCGCAGTACCGCCTCCTGCTCCTGCTCGACGCCGGCCCCACCGTCTCCTCGGCGCTGGCCGACCGGCTCGCCGTCCGCCCGCCGAGCGTCACCGCGGTGGTGGACGGGCTCGTGGCGCGGGGCCTCGTGGCGCGGGCCCACCGGGAGGACGACCGGCGGCGGGTCTCCCACGACCTCACCGCCGAGGGGCGCCGCCTCCTGGCCGAGGCGGACCGCGCCGTGGACGACCGGCTGGGGGCCATCGCCCGGTGCCTGCCCGACGCGGACCAGGCCCGGCGGGCCACCGGCGCGCTGGCGCTGTGGCAGGAGGCGCTGCTGGCCCACCGTGACCGGGTCGTCGGGGACCGCGCCGCCGGGGACCGCCGGTGAGGGCGCCGCTCGGCCGGCACCGGTCGGTGCGCCCGGAGGCCTCCGGCGCCACGGCGTTCGTGCCGGTGGCCGTGGAGGCGAGGTACGGTGCGCCCGGCGCCTCGGTGGACCCGGATCCCGCCAAGACCTGGCTGCGCCGGGCGCTGCCGATCATGAAGGCCCACAAGGGGATCTTCGGCACCGCACTGGTGCTCTCGTTCGTGGGCCTGGTGCTCCAGGTGCAGATCCCCGAGCTGCTGAACAAGGCGATCACAAACTCCATCCTCCGGCACACGGTGCCCCTGCACGTCTACGTGTGGTGGGTGGTGGGCCTGGGCCTGGCGGGGGTGGTGGCCGGCTACGTCTCCCGGCTCTGCCTCTTCGGGACCGCCTACGCCATCGAGTTCGACCTCCGCAACCTCATCTACGAGCACCTGACCACCATGTCGTTCCCCTTCTACGACAGGGTCCAGTCCGGGCAGCTCATCTCGCGGGCGAACTCGGACATCCGGTCGGTCCAGATGTACATGACCTTCGCCCCCATGATCCTCGTGCAGTGCTCCATCGCCGTGGTGGCCTTCGTGTACATGCTGTCGATCGACGTGCCGCTGGCCTTCGTGGCCATGGCCACGATGCCGTTCGTCTACCTCGCCGGCGTGAAGATGCGGAAGGCCATGTTCCCGGTGTCCTGGCTGATCCAGGCCCGGCTGGCCGACGTGGCCACCATCGTGGACGAGAACGTGAACGGGGTGCGGGTGGTCAAGTCGTTCGCCGCCGAGGACGGCCAGCTCCGGTCCCTGGCCAGGGCGGCCGACCGGGTGCAGTGGAGCTACGTGAAGGACGCCGACCTGCGGGCGCGCTGGTCGCCGGCCATGCAGAACCTGCCCCAGGTGGGCCTGGCGCTGGTGCTGCTGTTCGGCGGCTACATGGTGGTCCACGGCAACCTCGGGGTGGGGGCGATCCTGGCCTTCAACTCCTACCTGCTGATGCTCCAGGCACCCTTCACCATGCTCGGGATGATCGTGATGATGGGCCAGCGGGCGGCGGCCTCCGCCGGCCGGATCTACGAGATCCTGGACGAGCGGCCCACGGTGGCCGACCGCCCCGGCGCGGTGGACCTGGTGCGCTGCGAGGGGGACGTGGTCTTCGACCACGTCGGCTTCCACTACGCCGACGGTCCCCCGGTGCTGGACGGCTTCGACCTCCACCTCCGGCCCGGGGAGACGGTGGCCGTGGTGGGCCGGACCGGCTCGGGCAAGTCCACCGTCGCCCGGCTGCTCACGCGCTTCTACGACGTGGACGCCGGTGCCGTGCGGGTGGACGGGCACGACGTGCGGGACCTGACGATGGCCAGCCTCCGGCACCACGTGGGCATGGTGTTGGACGAGCCGTTCCTCTTCTCCGTCTCGATCCGGGACAACATCGCCTACGGCAACCCGCGGGCGGACCTGGCGGACGTGGAGGCGGCCGCCGTGGCGGCAGGGGCTGACGGCTTCGTCCGCGAGCTCCCGGACGGCTACGACACGGTGGTGGGCGAGCGCGGCTACACGCTCTCGGGCGGGCAGCGCCAGCGGATCGCCATCGCCCGCACCCTGCTCGTCAACCCCCGGATCCTGGTCCTGGACGACGCCACCAGCGCCATCGACGTGCAGGTGGAGCTGGCCATCCACGGCGCCCTGCGCGAGCTCCTGGCCGGACGGACCACGCTCGTCATTGCCCACCGCCTCTCCACCATCAGCCTCGCCGACCGGGTGGTGCTGGTGGACGGGGACCGGGTGGTGGCCGACGGCACCCACGCCGAGCTGCTGGCGTCCACCCCCCTCTACGCCGAGGTGCTGGCCCAGGTCGAGGC
>JBOGGH010000393.1:0-3360 GCA_050743905.1 Acidimicrobiales bacterium | reverse complement strand
GCGTGACGCTGGCCGAGGCGCCGCCCCGCGCCCCGGTGGAGCCGCCGCGCCGGGGCAGCGCGTGGGCGCTGCTGCGGCTGGCCGTGGTGGTGGCCACCGTCGTGGCCCTCTTCCTGCTGCTCGGCTGGGGGCCGCTGCTGGTGGTGATCGTGGCCGTGGTGGTGATGGTGATGGTGCACGAGCTCGGGCACTTCGCCACCGCCAAGTGGAGCCACATGAAGGTCACCGAGTACTTCGTGGGGTTCGGCCCGCGGCTGTGGTCGATCCGGCGCGGCGAGACCGAGTACGGCGTCAAGGCCATCCCGGCCGGGGGCTACGTGAAGATCCCGGGGATGACCAACCTGGAGGAGATCGACCCGGCGGACGAGGCTCGCACCTACCGACAGCAGCCGTTCCGCAACCGGATCCTGGTGGCCTGCGCCGGCTCGTTCATGCACTTCGTGATGGCCTTCCTCCTCGCCTACGGGGCGGTGCTGTACTTCGGCGTCCTCACCTCGGTCCGGGTCCCGGTGGCCAGCTTCGTGACGTGGCCCGGGCACCAGCAGACCGCCGCCCAGCAGGCCGGCCTGCAGAAGGGCGACGTCATCGTGGCGATCGACGGCCGGAGGCTGGACAGTGCCACAGCAGTGCTGCACGTGGTCAACCGCTCACCGGGGAAGCCGCTGGCGCTGACCGTGCGGCGTGACGGGCACCTCCTGCACATGACGGTCACCCCGGCCGTGGGCCACTACACGGCCGGCGGGCAGGAGAAGCTCGGTCCCGGGAAGGCGAGCCAGAAGACCGTGGGCCTGATCGGGTTCGCGCCGGGGCAGCCCGTCGGCGTCTACAGCCCCGAGGGCCCGGTGCGGGCGCTCGGCACCTCGGTGGTCGACGTGGGCCGCGACACCGCCCTCACCGTGCGGTCGGTCCCCGCGGCCATCGGGGCTCTGTACGACAGCGTCACCAGCTCCAAGGCGGCCCAGCAGAGCGCCCGCACCGGCACCCGCCCCGAGTCCATCGTGGGCGCGGTGCGCACCGCCACCCAGGCCGAGCAGAGCGGGGTCCTCTACCTGATCGAGATCCTCATCGCCCTGAACATCGCCTTCGGGCTGCTGAACATGCTGCCCATGCTGCCGCTCGACGGCGGCCACGTGGCCATCGCCGTCTACGAGCGGACCCGCACCCGCCGTGGCCGCCCCTCCTACCAGGCGGACGCGGCCAAGCTGCTGCCGGTGGTCTACGTGTTCTCGGCGGTGCTCGTGGTGGTGGTGGTCTCCGCCCTCTACCTCGACATCGTCCACCCGGTGGCCAACCCGTTCCAGTAGCGCGCCGGCAGCGCCGGCGCCACCGGGCAGAATGGGCGGCATGGACCTCCTCCCCCCCCGCCGACGCACGCGGCAGATCCACGTGGGCCACGTGGCCGTGGGCGGCGGGGCGCCGGTCTCGGTCCAGTCCATGACCACCACCAAGACGGCCGACGTGGAGGGCACGCTCGCCCAGATCTACGCCCTGGCCGCCGCCGGGGCGGACATCGTCCGGTGCACGTGCAACGAGGAGCCGGCGGCCGAGGGGCTGGCGAGGATCGTCCCGCGCTCCCCGGTGCCGATCGTGGCCGACATCCACTTCCACCACGAGATGGCCTACGCCGCCCTGGAGGCTGGCGTGCAGGGCCTCCGGCTCAACCCGGGCAACCTCCGCAAGGAGGCGGAGATCAAGCAGATCGCCGCCGAGGCCCGCGACCGCGGCGTCCCCGTCCGCATCGGCGTGAACGCCGGCTCGCTCCACCCCGACCTCTACCGCAAGCACGGGGGCGCCACGCCCGAGGCGCTGGTGGAGTCCGCCCGGACGGAGCTGGCCTACTTCGAGGACGTGGGCTTCCACGACGTCAAGATCTCCGTCAAGGCGTCGTCGGTGGCGCTGATGATCGCCGCCTACCGCCTGGCCGCCGACACGTTCGACCACCCCCTGCACCTCGGGGTGACCGAGGCCGGCCCCCCGCCGGCCGGCCTGCTGAAGGGCACGGCCGGGATCGGCACCCTCCTGGCCGAGGGCATCGGGGACACCATCCGCTACTCGCTCACCGCCGACCCGGTGGAGGAGGCCCGTGCCGGCCGCCAGCTCCTCGAGGCGCTCGGCCTCAGGGAGCGCAAGGGGCTGGACCTGATCGCCTGCCCCTCGTGCGGCCGGGCGCAGGTGGACGTCATCGCCGTGGCCAAGGCGGCCCAGGCGGCGCTCGAGGACCGCAACCTCCCGATCCAGGTGGCGGTGATGGGGTGCGTGGTGAACGGCCCGGGCGAGGCCCGGAGCGCCGACCTGGGCATCGCCGCCGGCCGGGCCAAGGGGCACCTCTTCATCCAGGGGAGGATCGTCCGCGTGGTGCCCGAGGAGGCCATGGTCGACGAGCTGGTGGCCGAGGCCGAGAAGCTGGTGGCCGAGGGCGTGGCGGCACGGCTGGCGGCGGCCGACGCCGGCGCCGAGGCCGAGGCCGAGGCCGACCGGCGGGCCCTGCTCGAGGAGAAGGGCGACGACCCGAACGCCTCGGGGGAGCGGATCGAGCGCATCCGGCGGCGGCAACAGCAGTAGGCGGTAGCCTGCGCTGCCGTGGCACCCACCCTGACCCCCCGGGAGGAGGACTTCCCGCGCTGGTACCAGGAGGTGGTGGCCCGCGCCGAGCTGGCCGACAACGGCCCGGTCCGCGGCACGATGGTCATCCGCCCGTGGGGCTACGCCATCTGGGAGCTGCTCCAGGCCGAGCTCGACCGGCGGATCAAGGCCGCCGGCGCCGAGAACGCCTACTTCCCGCTCTTCATCCCCGAGGAGTTCCTGCGCCGCGAGGCCGACCACGTGGAGGGGTTCAGCCCCGAGCTGGCGGTGGTGACCCACGGCGGGGGCAAGGAGCTGGAGGAGCCGGTGGTGGTCCGGCCCACCAGCGAGACGGTGATCAACCACTACTTCGCCAAGTGGGTCCAGAGCCACCGCGACCTGCCGATGCTGGTGAACCAGTGGGCCAACGTGGTGCGCTGGGAGCTGCGGCCGCGCCTCTTCCTGCGCACCACCGAGTTCCTGTGGCAGGAGGGGCACACCGTCCACGCCGACGAGGCCGACGCCCGCGCCTACGCGCTGCGCATCCTGCGCGACGTCTACGAGGAGACGATGGACGGGGTGGCCGCCGTCCCGGTGCTCACCGGCCACAAGACCGCCCGCGAGCGGTTCGCCGGCGCCGTCCGGACGTGGACGTGCGAGGGGATGATGGGGGACGGCAAGGCCCTCCAGATGGGCACCAGCCACGAGCTGGGGCAGAACTTTGCCCGGGCCTTCGGCATCCAGTTCTCCGGGACGGACGGCACCCTCCAGCTCCCGTTCCAGACCTCGTGGGGCGTG
>JBOGGH010000392.1:0-3364 GCA_050743905.1 Acidimicrobiales bacterium | reverse complement strand
CGGCGGTGGTCGGGCGGCTGCGGGAGCTGGCCATGCCGGCGGCGCGCCTCGAGGTCTCGGTGGGCTCGGGCGCCGGCGACGACGTGGCCTTCCTCCTCGGCGCCAACCCCGGGGAGCCGGCCCGGCCGCTGGCCCGCGTGGCGTCCGGCGGCGAGCTGGCGCGGACCATGCTGGCCCTCCGGCTGGTGGCCGCCGGCGGGCCGGCCACCATGGTCTTCGACGAGGTGGACGCCGGGGTGGGCGGCGCGGCGGCGCTGGCGCTGGCCCGCTCCCTGGCCGAGGTGGCGGCCACCCGCCAGGTGCTCGTGGTGACGCACCTGGCGCAGGTGGCGGCCTTCGCCGACCGGCAGGTGGTGGTGGAGAAGGCGGCCCGGGGCGGGCGGACGGTGACCACGGCCACGGCGGTGGAGGGTCCGGCCCGGGTGCACGAGATCTCGCGCATGCTCTCGGGCCGCCCGGACAGCGCCACCGCCCGTGCCCACGCCGAGGAGCTGCTCGCCACGTCCACCACGGGCGGCGGGCGCGGCAGGTAGCGTGGCCAGGTGCGCCAGCGGGACCACGGCCGGTTCGTGTTCGTCACCGGGGGCGTCTCCAGCTCGCTCGGCAAGGGCCTGACTGCCTCCTCCCTCGGCCGCCTCCTCAAGTGCCGGGGCCTCCGGGTCACGATGTGCAAGCTGGACCCGTACATCAACGTGGACCCCGGGACCATGAACCCCGGCGAGCACGGCGAGGTGTTCGTCACCGAGGACGGCGGCGAGACCGACCTCGACCTCGGCCACTACGAGCGGTTCATCGACGAGAGCCTCAACCGGAACTCCAATACCACCACCGGGTCGATCTACTCGCAGGTGATCGCCAAGGAGCGCCGCGGCGACTACCTGGGCAAGACGGTGCAGGTCATCCCGCACGTCACCGACGAGATCAAGGAGCGGATCCACCGCCTGGCCACCGAGGACGTCGACGTGGTGATCGTGGAGATCGGCGGCACCGTGGGGGACATCGAGATCGTGCCGTTCGTGGAGGCGGTGCGCCAGTTCCGCCGGGACGTGGGCCGGGACAAGGTCTGCTACGTCCACCTCACCCTGGTGCCCTATCTCGCGCCCTCGGGCGAGCACAAGACCAAGCCCACCCAGCACTCGGTGACCGAGCTGCGCGGCCGGGGCATCCAGCCCGACGTGATCGTGTGCCGGAGCGACAACGACATCTCCGAGTCCCTCAAGCGCAAGATCTCGCTCCTGTGCGACGTCCCCATGGAGGCGGTGATCTCCGCCGTGGACGCCCGCAGCATCTACGAGATCCCGCTGGTGCTCCACGAGGAGGGGCTGGACGACGTGGTCTGCCGCACCCTGGGCATCGCCGACCACCCGGTGGACCTGGCCGAGTGGCGCGACCTGGTGGCGCGGGTGGGCGACCTGGAACGGTCGGTGCGCATCGGGATCGTGGGCAAGTACGTGAACCTGCCGGACGCCTACCTCTCGGTGGTGGAGTCGCTCCGCCACGCCGGCTTCCACCACGGCGCCCGGGTGGAGCTCGACTGGATCGACGCCGAGACCGTCCCCGACCTCCTGGAGACCGACCGCCTCCACGACCTCGACGGCATCGTGATCCCCGGCGGGTTCGGCGAGCGGGGCGTCGAGGGGATGGTGGCCGCCGCCCGCTACGCCCGGCTCCACGACGTGCCGTGCCTCGGCCTCTGCCTGGGGCTGCAGGTGATGGTGATCGAGGCGGCAAGGGACCTCGCCGGCCTGGCCGGCGCCAACTCGCGGGAGTTCGACTCGCTCACCCCCCACCCGGTGATCGACCTGATGCCGGACCAGGCGGGCGTGACGGACAAGGGCGGCACCATGCGCCTCGGCGCCTACCAGGCCCGGCTGGAGCCGGGCTCGCTGGTGGCGGCGGCCTACGGCACGGACTCGGTCACCGAGCGCCACCGCCACCGCTACGAGGTCAACCCCCGGTACCGCAGGGCACTGGAGGAGGCGGGGCTGCGGTGCTCGGGCACGTCGCCCGACGGCCGCCTGGTGGAGCTCGTGGAGCTCGACGGCCACCCGATGTGGGCGGGCACCCAGGCGCACCCGGAGTTCAAGAGCCGGCCGGACCGGCCGCACCCGCTCTTCCGGGTCCTGGTGGGCGCGGCGCTCGAGCGGGCCGACGGGCGGGAGCCCCGGCTCATCGACCTGGACGCCGTCCGCTGACCGGGGGCGGCTTCGCGCGGCAGGGGGAGGAGCAGGTCTTCGGGGGGCCGGTGTTCTCCGTGGGCCACGCCCGCTTCACGGACCCGGACGGCCGCCCGTTCGACCGCTACGTGATGCGCCATCCGGGCGCGGTGGCGGTGGTGGCCGTGGACGACCGGCGGCGGGCCACGCTGGTGCGCCAGCTCCGCCCGGCGGTGTGGTCGTCCGTGCTGGAGGCGCCGGCCGGCACCCGTGACGTCGACGGCGAGCCCCCGGAGGTGACGGCGGCCCGGGAGCTGGCCGAGGAGGCGGGGCTCTCGGCCGACCGGCTGGAGCTGCTGGCCGAGACGTGGAACAGCCCGGGCGTGAGCGACCAGCGCACCCTCGTCTACCTGGCCACCGGGCTCCGGCCCTGCCCCACCGACCGCCAGGGCGTGGAGGAGCGCTGGATGACCGTGGAGCAGGTGGCGCTGGACGAGGTGGAGGCCCTGGTGGCCGCCGGCCGGCTCCGGGACCAGACCACGGTGCTGGGCCTGCTGCTGGCCCGGGGGGCGCTCGCCTGAGTGGCCCCGGCCCCGCTGTCCGCCGGCGCCGAGGAGTACCTCTCCTGGCTGGCCGTGGAGCGCGGCCGGTCCCGGAACACCGTCCGCTCCTACCGCCACGACCTGGCCGCCTACGAGGCGAGCCTGGCCGGCCGGGGGGCGGCCCCGGGCGGCGCCGGGCCCGAGGACGTCGCGGCCCACCTGGACGCCCTGCGTGAGGCGGGCACGTCCCCGGCCTCGCTGGCCCGGGCCGCCTCGGTGCTGCGCGGCCTCCACCGCTTCCTGGTGGACGAGGGAGCGGCGCCCGCCGACCCCACGGCCGACCTCGAGCCGGTGGCGCTGCCCGGGCGGCTGCCCAAGGCGCTGTCGGAGGAGGAGGTGGCCCGCCTGCTGGGCGCGGCCGCCGGCGGGGACCCCCGGGCCCGCCGGGACCGGGCGCTGCTCGAGGTCCTCTACGCCACCGGGGGGCGGATCTCCGAGGTGGTGGGGCTCGACCTGGCCGACCTGGCCGACCTGTCCGCCGGCGGGGGGCTGGTCCGCCTCTACGGCAAGGGGTCCAAGGAGCGCCTGGTGCCGCTGGGCCGCTGCGCCGGGGAGGCGCTGGCGGCGTGGCTGGCCCCCGAGGGCCGGGGCCGCATGGCGCCGGCC
>JBOGGH010000391.1:0-3382 GCA_050743905.1 Acidimicrobiales bacterium | reverse complement strand
GCCTCGGACAGCGCCTCCTGGCTCTTGCGCGTGAATTTCTCGTTAGCCATCGTTTGTTTCTCGCAACTCTGCGGTTCGTCCCAGTGCGACCGCCCCGGAACGGCCCTCCAGGGACCGCGCCGCGCTGGCGGGCGGCTGAGCAGTTACTGATACGTCCGAGCGGCGCACCGGGACCAGGTCGGCACCTTTGTTCCGGCTCCGCAGCAGCCCGGCGAGCCGGGCGGCCACGGCGCGGGTGGACTCGAGTTCGGCGCGGAGCTGCACGATCTCTGCGTGCAGCTCGGCGAGCAGCGCCTGGTTACGCTGCTCCCGATCCTCGAGCTCGAGGATCCGCTTGATCCCGTTGATCCCGACGCCCTCCGTGGAGAGGCGCTGGATCTCGCGCAGGGCCAAGACGTCGCGCAGCGAGTAGCGGCGCCCGCGCCCGGCGGTCCGGCCGGGAGAGACCAGGCCGAGCCGGTCGTAGGTGCGGAGCGTCTGCGGGTGCAGCCCGGATAGCTGGGCGGCCACGGAGATGACATAGACGGGTGTGTCATCCGAAAGATCGAACTGGATCATGTCATCTCCTTTCATGTGGTCGTCCTCCCGCTACCTCTCGTCCTCGAGCCGTGTTCATCGGCTCACACGGCCTTGGCCCGGCGCAGCAGATCGTCGCGCTGGTCCTCGCCGGGCGCGAGCTTCCTGAGCGTCTCCAGTGCCTCCCGGGCCTCGCCGTTGATGTCCTTGGGCACCCGCACATCCACGGTGACCAGCAGGTCGCCGTAGGTGCTGTCCTGGCGCCGCACGCCCTTGCCGCGAACCCGGAAGGTGCGCCCGTTGGGCGTACCCGGCGGGATCCGCAGACTCACCGGCATGCCGCCGTGCGTGGGCACCTTGATCTCGGCGCCCAGCGCGGCCTCCGGCAGCGTGATCGGCACGGCGATGGTGAGGTTGTGCCCTGACCTGCCGAACACCGGATGCGACGCGACGTGCACGCGCACATACAGGTCTCCGGCCGGCCCGCCGCGCTCGCCCGGGGCGCCCTTGCCCTTGAGCTTGATCCGCTGCCCGTCCGCGACCCCGGCGGGGATGCGCGCCTGGATCGTCCTGGTGCTCATCGCCCGCCCGCTGCCCGAGCAGACCGGGCACGGGTCGTCAACGACGAGCCCGCGGCCGCGGCAGGTCTTGCAGGGCTCCGAGAACGCGAAGTTCCCCAGGTTCCTGCTGCCCTGACCGGTGCCCTCGCAGGTGGGACACACCCTCGGAACCGTGCCAGCCTTGGCCCCTGTGCCCATGCACGCCTTGCACGGCCCCTCGCCGGCCAGGTTCAGGGCCACCGTCGCGCCGTTGATCGCATCGGCGAAGCTGAGCGACGCCTCGGTCTCGACATCCGCGCCGCGCCGGGGGCGCTGCTGGGTCGAGCGCCCCCCGCCGAACACGCCGCCGAGCAGGTCGCCGAGCCGCCCTCCGGTGCTTCCCCCGCCACCAGCGGTGCCTCCGAACAGGTCGCCGAGGTCGAAGTTGTAGCCGGCACCGCCGCCGCCCGAGCCGGGCATCCGGACGCCGCCGCCGAAGAGCGAGCGGGCGTCGTCGTACTCCTTGCGCCGCTTCTCGTCGGACAGGACGTTGTAGGCCTCGGAGATCTCCTTAAAGCGCTCCTCGGCGCCAGCGTCGCCCTTGTTCGCGTCCGGGTGGTACTTCCGGGCCAGCTTGCGGTATGACTTCTTGATCTCGTCGGGGCTTGCGCTCTTGGCGACGCCGAGGACCTTGTAATAGTCCTTCTCGAGGAAGTCCTTGGTACTCATCGGAGTCCTCCTCGCCGGTTCTTAGTCTCCACCGCTGGTGTCAGCCGGATGGTAAGTGCTCGCGTCGTCTCCGCCGCCTTCGTCTTCGTCTGCCTGGCCAGGCTCGGCGACCGCAACCCGCGCCGGGCGCAGGATCCGGTCACCGACCTTGTATCCAGGCTGCAGGATGCGAACGCACGTCGCCTCGGTCACGTCCGGGGAGTACGAGTGCATCAGCGCATCGTGCAGGTTCGGGTCGAACGGATCACCGTCCTCGCCGTATCTGTTCAGGCCGAGCTTGACGGCCGCCGCCTCCAGTGACTCGGCGACCGACTTGAACCCGCCTGCGAGCTCTCCGTGTTCCCTGGCCCGGCCGATGTCGTCGAGCACGGGCAGCAGTTCGGTGAGCACGTTGGCTAGTGCCTGCTCCCGGACGGCCAGCCGGTCCCGCTCGACCCGCTTGCGGTAGTTCGCATATTCGGCCTGCAGCCGCTGCAAATCCGCCGTGCGCTCGGCGAGCTGAGCTGCCATCTTCTCCACCTCGGCATCCCGCTCGGCCCGGGGGGCCGGGCCGGGAGCCGGTCCGTTGTTCTGATTGCCATTGCCCTGGCCGTCCCGGGCGGGCTGGCCGCCTCCGGGGTTGCCCCCGGTGGCGCTGCCCGGCCTGGACACGGCGTGCTTGCCCGGCCGGGGCTGGGCGGGCCCGCGCTGCGAACCCCCCTGGCCCTGGCCGGACTGCCGGTCGCCGTCGCGTACCTGGCCGGTGACCGGGTCGATGCGACGTCGGTCACGGATGACCGGGCCCTGGCTCTCCTCGTCAGGTGACCTCATCAGGCGGCGCCACCCTCAGCACCGGGCTTGTCGTCGTCGACGATCTCGGCCTCGACCACGTCGTCGTCGCCGGACGCGTCTTCCTGCTCTGCCGCGCCCTCGGCGCCTGCGGCACTCGCGGCCTGCTGCGACTGGGCGTAGATGGCGGTGCCCATCTTCTGGCTGACCTGTGCCGCGTGCTCGCTGGCGGTCCGGATCGTCTCGGTGTCGGTGCCCTCAAGCGCCTTCTTCAGGTCGGCGATCGCGGACTCGACCTCGGACTTGACGTCGTCCGGAACCTTGTCGGCGTTCTCGGCGAGGAACTTCTCCGTGGTGTAGGCCAGGCTCTCGGCGCGGTTGCGGACCTCGGCCTCCTCGCGGCGCTGGCGGTCCTCCTCGGCGTACTTCTCGGCGTCGGCCATCATCCGCTCGATGTCGTCCTTGGGCAGCGCGGAGCCACCCGAGATCGTGACGGACTGCTGCTTGCCGGTGCCAAGGTCCTTCGCCGAGACGTTCACGATGCCGTTCGCGTCGATGTCGAAGGTGACCTCGATCTGCGGGATGCCGCGCGGCGCCGGTGCCAGGCCGGCCAGCTCGAACATGCCGAGCTTCTTGTTGTACGCAGCGATCTCGCGCTCGCCCTGGAACACCTGGATCTGCACGGACGGCTGGTTGTCCTCGGCCGTGGTGAAGATCTCCGACCGCTTGGTAGGGATCGTGGTGTTCCGCTCGATCAGCTTGGTGAAGATGCCGCCCTTGGTCTCGATGCCCAGCGACAGCGGGGTCACGTCGAGCAGCAGGACGTCCTT
>JBOGGH010000390.1:0-3383 GCA_050743905.1 Acidimicrobiales bacterium | reverse complement strand
GGCCACCACCGCCAGCGGTCCGGCCGCCACGGCGACGGCGACCGCCGCCGCCCAGCGGCGCGCTCCTTGCAGTGCTGGTGGCATGGAGCCCCTTCGGTCGGGCCGCGCCCCGGGGGGCGAGGCGGGATCAGGATGTCGAGACGCGCTGATTGTAGGAGGCGATGGCTGTGCCCACCTCCTTGGCCGCCTGCCGGAGGGCGGTGGCCGGCGACACCCCCGACTGGTACATGCTCTCCTCGGCGGTGAGGACGTCCTTGCGCACTGTGGCGTACGGGCCGATCACCGCCCCGCTGGTGGCCAGCGTGGTCGGCCCGTGCACGAGCTGGGTGTAGGCCACCTTGAACCCGGGGTCGGTCCGCCACAGGTTCTTGATGGTGGGGGTGGTGACCGAGGACTTCCGCACCGGGATGTACCCGGTGCCCGCCGCCCAGGTGGCCTGGCTGGCCGGACTGTCGAGGAACGTCTCGTACTGCCAGGCCGCCGCCTGCTGGACGGCCGGGACCTCGCTGGAGAGGTAGAGCGCCGAGCCGCCGGGCTCCACCCCGCCCACCGGCTTGGTGCCGAGCACCGGGAGCGGCCCCACGCCGAGGGTCACGTTGGGGTGTGTGCTGAGCAGCTCGCTGATGGTGCCGAGGTCGGCGGAGGAGTCGATCGTCATGCCGTACTTGCCGGTGCCCATGCCCAGCAGGTTGTCCACGGCGTCGGTGCCGGTGGACGGGTTGGTCACGGCGTCGCCCGAGGAGACCAGCCGGTCGAGGTCGGTCCAGATCAGCCGGCCGGTGGCGTTGTCGAAGACGGCCCTGGTGGCCCGGCCCCGCCGGCCGTTGCCCTGGTTGACGAAGAGCTTGTCCGCCGTGGCCAGCCAGGTCTCCAGGTGCCAGGCGTCGAGCACGAGCCCGGTGCCGCTGCCGTGGGCGGTGAGCGCCTTGGCGTCCGCCATGTACGCCGGCAGGGTGGCCGGGGGCGTTGTGGGGTCCAGCCCGGCGGCGGTGAAAGCCTGTTTGTTGTAGTACACCACCGGCCCCGACACGGCGAAGGGCAGCGCCTGCTGGACGCCGTCGACCTTGTAGTAGGAGAGGATGCGGGGCACGTAGTCCTTGGTGGCGTAGTGCGCGGCCTTGATGCACGACTGGGCCGGGAGGATCGCCCGGGTGTCGATGGCGCCCTGGAGGGCGGTCTGTGTGAGCTGGGCCAGCGCCGGGAGCTGGTGGTTGCTGAGGCCGGCCTGGAACTTCAGCCACGTTGTTGTGTACGAGCCCTGCTGCACCAGCGTCACGTGCACCTTGTGCTGGGACCCGTTGAACGCCGACGTCAGCGCCTGGAGCGTGGTGGCGTTGGCTGTCTTCATCGACTCCCAGAAGTCGATGTCCACCGTGCCCTTGGCCGACCGGAGCGCGGCCAGCGGGCACGCCGGCAGGCTCGCCGCGCCGGTGGCGGTGGTGCCGGCCGCGGCGAGCGAGGCGAGCGAGGCGGCCACCGCGGTGGCGGCCACCGCCGCGGCGAGCCCGGCGCGGAGGGCGCGGCCCCTGGTGGGGCGGTGATGGCTGCGCATGGTCCGTAGCCTGCCACCTCACGCGCCGCCCGGGGGCGCGCAGCCCGGCTACTTGACGGCGCCGGTCAGGCTGCGCACGAGCTGCTTCTGGAAGACCACCAGCAGCACGAGCAGCGGCGCAACGGCGATGACGGCTCCCGCCAGGGTGACGTCGAACGACGTGACCTGGCTCCCCTGGAGGGCCTTGAGCCCGATCTGCACGGTCCGCACGTTGTCGTTGTCGCCGGTGACCAGCAGCGGCCAGAGGTACTGGTTCCACGCGCCCAGGAAGGAGAAGACGGCCAGCGCCGCCATCACCGGCCGGGCCAGCGGCACGGCCACCCGGGCCATGAAGCGCAGGTGGCCGTAGCCGTCGAGGGCCGCCGCCTCCTGGAGGTCGCGGGGGATCTGGAGGAACGCCTGGCGCAGGAGGAAGGTGCCGAAGCCGGTGGCCAGGAAGGGGACGGTGAGCCCCTGGAACGTGTTGTACCACCCCAGGCCGTCGATGGTGCTGAGGTTGGTGATCATCGTCACCTCGAACGGGATCATCATGGTGGAGAGGAACACCACGAAGAGGGTCCGCCGCAGCGGGAAGCGCAGGAACACGAAGGCGTAGGCGGCGAGGATCGACGTGGCGAGCTGGCCCACCACGATGATCGCCGTCTGGACGGCCGAGTTGCGCAGGTACACGCCGAGGTGGCCCTGGCTCCAGGCCGTGGCGTACGTGGACCACTGCGGGTGCGCCGGGTAGAGGTACGGCGGCTGGTGGTCGAGCAGGGCGGGGGAGAGGAGCGAGTTGACCACCGTCATGTAGAGCGGGAAGAGCACCACCACCGCGCCCAGGGTGAGGAGCGCGTAGCGGGCCACCGCCCGGGCCCGGCGGCCGGTGCGCCGGCGGGGGGCCGGGGCGGCCGGGGGCTCAGCGCCCATACTGCACCCGCCGTTCCAGGAGGCGGAGCTGGAGCAGGGTGAGCACCAGCGTGATGAGGAAGAGGGCGATCGACATGACGGCCGACCGCCCGGCGTCCTGCTGGTAGACGAGCGTCGTGTAGATGTTGTACACGAGCACGTTGACGTGCTGGTAGGCCGCGTTCTGGTACCCGATGAGGATGTCGATCTGCCCGAACGTCTGGAAGGCGTAGATGGTGGCGACCACCACCGCGAAGAAGAGGGTGGGGGAGAGGAGCGGCACGGTGACCCGCCAGAACGCCGTCCAGCTCGATGCGCCGTCCACCCGCGCCGCCTCGAGCACGTCCTCGGGGAGCGACTGCAGGCCGGCCGACATGATGATGAACGACATGCCGATGAACTGCCAGACGGCCATGACCGCCACCGCCGGCAGCGCCCAGGTGGTGCTCTGGAGCACCGAGGGGTGGGGGTTGATGCCGAGCCACGGCAACAGGCCGACCACCGGGTTCATGAGGGAGTAGAACACCAGCGCCGAGACGGCCACGGACGAGACGACGGTGGACGAGAAGACCACCCGGTAGGCGGCGATGCCGCGGAGCTGCCGCTGGGCCACCACCGCCAGGAAGAGGCCCACGAGGAGCCCCGCCGGCACCACCAGCACCACGAAGAGCACGGTGGTCACCAGGCTCTGGAGGAAGCTGGACGACGAGAGCACCTGGCCCACCTGGTGCAGGCCCACGTAGCGGGAGGGCAGGTCCGGGTAGGGCGGGGTCTCGTAGAGGGCCAGCTTGAAGTTGCGGGCGAAGGGATAGAAGACGAAGACGGCGAACACGGTCAGCGCCGGCAGCACCAGCAGGTAGCCGAGGAAGGCCTCGCGGGCCCGCCGACCCCGCCGGCTGACCGGGCCGGCGCTCATCCCGGCGCCGCCAGCCGGGCGCCGGTC
>JBOGGH010000389.1:0-3387 GCA_050743905.1 Acidimicrobiales bacterium | reverse complement strand
TCCCACGGGCCACCGGCCGGCGGCCCGTGGGCTGTCGTCCCGGACGGACGTCGCCTAACGTGCGGAGTAGTGAACGCTCCGCAGGCCCTCGGCCTTCCCCATCTCGAGGAAGACCTGCAGCGCCTGGAGCCCCTGCTCAAGGCGTCCGTGGTCACCGGCGAGGGCTTCCTGGACGACGTCACCACCCATCTCATCGCCGCCGGGGGCAAGCGGCTCCGCCCCCTCCTCTCCCTCGCCGCCTCCACGGGGGGCGCCCGGCCGGCCTCCGAGGAGGATCTGCTGGGCGGGGTGGCCGTCGAGCTCGTCCACCTGGCCTCCCTCTACCACGACGACGTGATCGACGAGGCCACGGTGCGCCGCAACGTCGAGAGCGTGAACAGCCGATTCGGCAACCTGGTGGCCATCGTGGCCGGCGACTACCTGCTGGCGCGGTCAGCGGCCATCGCCGCCGACCTGGGCACCGAGATCGCCGGGCTGCTCGCCACCACCCTCGGCCGGCTCTGCCAGGGCCAGGTGGCCGAGGTCCGCTCGTCCTTCCAGACGGGCCGGACCGAGGAGGACTACTTCGGCGCCATCGCCGGGAAGACCGCCGCGCTCATGTCCTGCTCGTGCCGGATCGGCGCGCTCATAGGCGGGGCCGGCCCGGGCGAGACGGCGGCCCTCACCGAGTACGGCCGCTGCCTGGGCATGGTCTTCCAGCTCCGTGACGACGTGCTCGACGTGACGGCCACGGACGAGGACCTCGGCAAGCCGGCCGGCCAGGACCTGGCCGAGGGCATCTACACGCTCCCGGTGCTGCTGGCCCTGCGGGACACGGGCGCCGGCCCGGAGCTGCGGACGCTGCTGGGCCAGCCCCTGGGCCAGCCCGAGCGCGACAAGGCCCGGGCCATCGTGGCGGCGTCACCCGGGGTGCCGGCGACCGTGGCCGTGGCCCGCCGGTACGTGGCCGAGGCCACCGAGGCGGCAGCCGGCGCGGGCGCGCCCGCCGTGGTCGCGGGGCTCGGCCGCCTTGCCGGCTCGCTCCTCGACGGCCTCCCGGGCTAGCCCGAGGGGGCGCCCCTCACGCGGGGCGCTCGGGCCGCAAGGTGGGGAAGGCGATCACCTCGCGGATGTTGGGGACGTCGGCCAGGAGCATGGCCAGGCGGTCGATGCCCATGCCGAGGCCGGCCGTGGGCGGCAGGCCGTGCTCCATGGCCCGCAGGTACTCGGCGTCCACCACCATGGCCTCGTCGTCACCGGCCTCGTGCTGGGCCGCCTGCGCCTCGAACCGCTCGCGCTGGTCGTCCGGGTCCACCAGCTCGCTGAAGGCGTTGACCAGCTCGCGCCCGGCCACGATGGCCTCGAACCGCTCCACCAGGTCCGGGTCGTCCCGGTGGCGCCGCGCCAGCGGCGACACCTCGGCCGGGTAGTCGCAGACGAACACCGGGCCCCACAGCGTCGACTCCGTGGTCTTCTCGTAGAGCTCGAGCAGGAGCTTGCCCGGGCCCCACGACGGCTCGGGCTCCACCCCGGCGGCGGCGGCGCGGCGGCGCAGCTCGTCCACCGGCGTGCGCAGGTCCGCCGGCTCACCGGTGGCCTCGCCCACCAGCTCGGCCAGCGTGGCCCGCCGCCACGGCGGCGTGAGGTCGAGCGGGCGCCCCTGGTACGTCAGCTCGGCGGTGCCCAGCAGGTCCACGGCCAGCCCGGCCACCAGCTCCTCCACCAGCACCATCAGGTCGCGGTAGTCGGCGTAGGCCTCGTAGAGCTCCACGGTGGTGAACTCCGGGTTGTGCCGCGGCGACAGGCCCTCGTTGCGGAAGAGCCGGCCCACCTCGAACACCCGCTCGAAGCCGCCGATCACCAGGCGCTTCAGGTAGAGCTCGGGGGCGATCCGCAGGTACAGCTCGGTGTCCAGGGCGTGGTGACGGGTGACGAACGGCTTGGCGTGGGCGCCGCCCGGGATGGCGTGGAGGACGGGCGTCTCCACCTCCACGAACCCCCGGCCCCACAGCCGCTCCCGCAGGCGCTGGACCAGCCGGCTCCGGAGCAGCAGGACCTCGCGGCTCCGCTCGTTGGCCCAGAGGTCCACCTCCCGCTGGCGGTAGCGGGTCTCGACGTCCGTCACCCCCCGCCACTTGTCGCCGAAGCTGCGGCGGGCCTCGGCCAGCAGCTCCCACTCGGCCACCTTGACCGACAGCTCGCCTCGCCTGGTCCGGACCACCTCGCCGCGGGCACCGATCCAGTCGCCCAGGCTCAGCCTCACGAAGTCGGCGAAGCCGGCCGTCACCCGCTCGAGGGCGAAGAGCTGCACCGCCCCGCTGGCGTCGCGCAGCTCGGCGAACGCCACCTTGCCCTGGGGGCGGGAGAGCATGACCCGGCCGGCCACCGAGACCTGGTCGCCGGACTCGTCGCCCGGGCCGAGGTCGCCCCAGCGCGCCGCCACCTCGGCCGCGGTGGCGGTCCGCTCGAAACGGTACGGCGGCGGCGGCGGGCTCACCGGCCGGCCCGGACGTTGCGCTCGAACACGATCCGCAGGCCGTGGAGGGTGAGCCACGGCTCCACGTGCTCGATCACCTCGGCGTAGGGCGCCACCACCTCGCTCAGGCCCCCGGTGGCCACCACGGTGGAGGGGCCGAGCTCGGCCGTGAACCGGCGGCACAGGCCGTCCACCTGGGCGGCGAACCCGTAGAGGGTGCCGGACTGGATCGACTCCACCGTGGACCGCCCGATCACGTCGCGCGGGGCCACCAGCTCCACCCGCCGCAGCGCCGCGGCGTGCTGGAAGAGCGCCTCCAGGCTGATGGCCACGCCGGGCGTGATGGCGCCGCCGAGGTACTCGCCGGCGGCCGAGATGGCGTCGAAGGTGGTGGCGGTGCCGAGGTCCACCACCACGCAGGGCCCGCCGTAGAGGTCGTAGGCGCCCACGGCGTTGGCCACGCGGTCGGCGCCCACCTCCTTCGGGTTGTCGTAGAGGATCGGCAGGCCGCTCTTCACGCCGGGGCCCAGGACCACGCACTGGACGCCCTCGAACCACCGGGCCGCCATCTGTCGCAGCTCGCCGGTGACGGCCGGCACCGAGGAGCTCACGGCGATGCCGCCGATGGTGGAGGCGATGTCCAGGCCCTCCAGGTCGAGGAGCTGGGTGAGCAGCACGGCGTACTCGTCCGGCGTGCGGGTGGGCACCGTGGAGAGCCGCCAGTGGTGGGTGAGGCCGCGGGACGGCTGGTCCTCGGCCCCGATGCCGAAGACGGCGTCGCCGGACGGCAGCGCCTCCCCCTCGGCCGCGGTGAGCGCGTAGAGCCCGATCACGGTCTCGGTGTTGCCGACGTCGATGGCGAGGAGCACGGCCTAATCCTGGCCCGCGGCGGTGCCGCCCCGCAGGTCCGCCGCCGGGTCGGCGGCCGGCCC
>JBOGGH010000388.1:0-3389 GCA_050743905.1 Acidimicrobiales bacterium | reverse complement strand
GCCACGGCCACCGGGGCCGCCGCGGTCACGCCGAAGCGCTCCTCGAACTCCTTCAGGAGCTCGCTCAGCTCCAGGACCGAGAGCGCGGCGATGCCGTCGAGGATCTCGTCCTTGGTCAGGGTGTCTGCCATGGTGATCGGCTTCCTTTCTTTCCGTGCCGTTCCGTAGGTTCCGTGTGCCGGGTGGCCGCCGTCAGCCGGCGTCGGCGTCCCCACCGGCGGCCTCGGCTTCCGCCGGGGCCTGGTCGCCGTCCGGGGCTGCCGCCCCTGCCGCTTCCGCCGGGGCTTCGCCCCCTGCCGCCGCCTGGTCGCCCTCGGGCGCGGTGGCCTCCGCCGGCGCCCCGACCTCCGGCTCGCTCCCGGCCGGTACCCCGCCGCGCTGGTCCACCAGCGCCGACAGGCCGTAGGCGAGGTTCCGGGGCAGCGCCTGGAGGAGGCCGGCGAGCTGGGACAGTGGCGCGGACAGCGCCCCGGCGAACCGGGCCAGGAGCACGTCCCGTGACGGGAGGTCGGCCAGGGCGGTGAGCTGCACCGGCGAGAGCGCGGCGCCGTCCATGAGCCCGCCCTTGACCACCAGGCTCGGCTGCGTCCGGGAGAACTCCCGCAGCGCCTTGGCCACGGCGCTCACGTCCTCGCGCACGAAGGCGATGGCGGTGGGACCGGTGAGCAGGTCGTGCAGCGGCTCGTGCTCGCTGCCGGCGATCGCCAGCCGGACCAGGGTGTTCTTGAAGACCTTGTAGTCGCCGCCGGCGGCGGCCAGGCTCCGGCGCAGCTCCGCCAGCTCGGCCACGGTCAGGCCCCGGTACTCGGTGACCACCGCCGCGGAGGCGTCGCCCAAGCGCCGGCGGACCTCGTCCACCACGGCGACCTTCTCAGCTCTCGGGTTCTCCATCGTCCCTCCACCGGACGCCGTGCGAGCTCCGGGGGACAACGGGCCGAGCGCTGCTCGGTCGGTGTCGCCTCGTCGGGCGGCCCCTCTCGGGACCCTTCGGCACCGTGGTGCACCGGAGATCTACGGCGGTCGAGTTCTTGGTGCCCGCCACCGGGCGGGCTGTGACCGTGATGCTATCAGGAGGCGGCGGCGAGCTCCTCCTCGTCCTCCCGGGCCCGGGCGGGGTCGATCCGCACGCTCGGGGTCATGGTCCCGGCGAGGGAGACCGTGAGCAGGTAGCGCCCCTTGGCGGCCGCCGGCTTGGCCCGGACCAGCTCGTCCACCACGGCCCGCACGTTGGCCAGGAGCTGCTCCTTCGTGAACGACACCTTGCCCACCCGGACGTGCACGTTCCCCACCTTGTCGGTGCGGTACTCCACGCGGCCGCCCTTGAACTCGACCACGGCTTTCCCCACGTCGGTGGTGACGGTCCCGGTCTTGGGGTTGGGCATGAGGCCGCGGGGGCCCAGCACCCGCCCGAGCGTCCCGACCTGGCCCATCAGGTCCGGGGTGGCGATGGCCACGTCGAAGTCGAGGAACCCCTCGTCCCGCACCCGCGCCACCAGGTCGTCCGCGCCCACGGCGTCGGCGCCCGCCGCCCGTGCCTCGGCCGCCTGCTCGCCGGCGGCAAAGACGACCACCCGCTCGGACCGGCCGGTGCCGGACGGCAGGGACAGCGTGCCGCGGACGATCTGGTCCGCCTTGCGGGGGTCCACCCCGAGCCGGACGTCCAGCTCGACCGTCTCGTCGAACCCGGCGAAGGACACCTCCTTCACGAGGTCGATGGCCTCGGCCACCCCGTACTGGCGCTCCCGGTCGATCAGCTCCGCTGCCCGCCGGTACTTCTTCCCGTGCCTCGCCATGTCTCGAGTCCTCCCGTCAGCCGGCGACGGCGATGCCCATGGAACGGGCCGTGCCCGCCACCTGCTTCTTCGCCGCCTCGATGTCGTCGGTGTTCAGGTCGGGGAGCTTCACCTTGGCGATGTCCGCCACCTGGGCGTCGGTCACCGTGCCCACCTGCTCGCGCCCCGAGGTGGCCGCGCCCTTCTCCAGCCCCGCCGCCTGGCGCAGGAGCACCGGGGTGGGCGGGGTCTTGAGGACGAAGGTGAAGCTCCGGTCCTCGTAGATGGTGATCTCCACGGGCACCACGGTGCCCCGCTGGGACTCGGTCGCCGCGTTGTACTGCTTGCAGAACTCCATGGTCTGGACGCCGTGGGGGCCCAGCGCCGTGCCCACCGGGGGCGCGGGCGTGGCCGAACCGGCCTCGAGCTGGATCTTGACGACGGCGAGCACGCGCTTCTTGGGGGGCATGTCTGCTGGCTCCTAGAGCTTGGCGACCTGGCTGAACTCGAGCTCGACCGGGGTCTCCCGGCCGAAGATGTTGACCAGCACCTTGAGCTTGAGCTGGTCCTCGTTGATCTCGGCGACCTGGCCCGAGAAGTCGGCGAACGGGCCCTCCTTGACGCGCACCGTCTCGTCGACCTCGTACTCCAGGCGAGGGCGGGTGCGCTTGGGCGGCGCCTCGACGCCATCCTGCTTCACCTGGAGGATGCCCTCCACCTCACGGCGCGAGAGCGGGGTGGGCTTGGTGCCCGGGCCCACGAACCCGGTGACCCCCGGGGTGTTGCGGATGGCCCCCCAACTGTCGTCGTCCAGGTCGCAGCGGACCAGGAGGTACCCCGGGAAGACCTTCTTCTGGACGGTGACCTTCTTGCCGCCCTTGAACTCCACCACGTCCTCCATGGGGATGACGACCTCGAAGACTCGGTCCTCCATGCCCCTCGAGGCCACCACGTTCTTCAGGTTGGAGCTGACCTTGTTCTCGTAGCCCGAGTACGTGTGCACCACGTACCAGCGCCCCGGGCGGTCGTAGGGGCTCGGGGCGTACGGCTCCTCGTCCTCGTCGTCGTCCTCGAGGTCGTCCAGCTCGTCGCCGGCCTCCGGCACCTCGCCACCACCGGGCGCGGCGGCCTCCGCCCCGGCCCCGTCGCCGGGCGGGCCCTCGCCGGGCGCGACGGCCCCGCCGGCCTCGGTGTCCTGGATCTCGTCGGGATCGTGCAGCGTCACTGTGGCACTCACTTCTGGAACATGAAGAAGACGGCCCGGCCGAAGACGTAGTTCAGCGCGAAGACCAGGGACACCATGAGGACCAGGGTGGTCAGCACCACCGCGGTGTAGTTGATCATCTCCGAGCGGGAAGGCCACGCCACCTGGCGCAGCTCGTCACGGACCTCCCGGAAGAACTGCACGACCGTGGTCCGCTGCTTCGCCGGGCGCTTGCCCGCCTGGGCCGGCGCCTGGCGACGGGCCGACGGCGAGCCGTCGGCCTCCATCTGGCCCTGGCGCTGCATCATTCGCTTGGTCTCGCGGTTCACGGGCTTGCTCCGGGTTCACATGTCGCACGGTAGGCGCAGGGCAGGAGGGACTCGAACCCCCAACCGCCGGTTTTGGAGACCGGT
>JBOGGH010000387.1:0-3393 GCA_050743905.1 Acidimicrobiales bacterium | reverse complement strand
GTGGTCTGCCAGAACGAGGGTCGGGCGACGAGGTCGCCGTTGCGGATGGCGGCGTGGAGGGCGACGACGTGGGCCAGGTAGGTGAACCCGGCCCGCCGAACCATGGTGCTGGTGAGCCCGGCCAGGTCGAGAGTCCGGCCGGCTCGGCGGGTGTTCTTGGTGACGGTGACGAGCACCCCGCCGGGTCGGAGGAGCGTGTAGCAGCCGGCGTAGATGTCACCCATGGCCGCTTCGTAGGCGGCGCCGCGGGCGTGACCAAGGTTGGATCGGTCGGTGGAGTAGTTGCGGGTGGCCGATGGGCAGAGGCCGCCGCCGGCTCCCCAGTTGGCCTTGTTCATGTTCCCGGCGTCGCAGGCGTAGGGCGGTGAGGTGCAGATCAGGTCGACCGTGCCGGCCAGGTCTCCGAGCACGTCGCCGAGCCGGCGGGCGTCGCCGACGCGCATCTCCGCCAACGGACGGTGGTCGAAGTCGAGGACGTGGTCGAGGTTGGCTCGGGCCAGGTTGGCCCAGTGGGGTTCGACCTCGACGCCGATGGCGCGCCGGTCGAGTGCGGCGGCCTCGACGACGGTGGTGCCGATCCCGGCCATGACGTCCACGACAAGCGACCCGGGGGCGGCGTACTCGGTGACGATGCGGCGGGCGAGCTCGGGGAGCATCTTGGCCGGGTGGGCGGCGACCTCGGGAAGGTAGCGGCCGGCGCGCTGGTACTGGGCCGAGATCTGGGCCACGGGCCAGACGGCCAGCGGCACTTCTGGACGAGGGCGGGTGGCACGGGTTGAGCGGGGGGTGGTGGTTGTGGTCATGGGCGGTGCCCGTGACCGGACAAGCGTCACCTAAAGAACAAGGGCTTGAGGCTCCTTTTTCTACAAACCCACGAAATACGCGTCGCTGTATTCATCTTCGAAGAGGTGTCGGAAAAGGTTGGCGGAGGGCCTTGAGATCGAGCCGAGGACGGAGGTAGCTCCTCGGAGACGAAAGGCAACTCGACCAAAGGAGCCCACCATGGCAACCACGAACAAGGTCTCACCCGAGCAGGTCCTCGATGCCCTGGCCGCCCACCCCAGCGCCACCTCGGCCGCACTCGCCGAGGTGTTGGGAATCGGCCAGTCGACCGCGGCCAAGCACCTCGCCGCCCTCGAAGCGGCGGGCACCGTTCACCGCCAGCCGGGCGGGCGCGACGGCGGCCGCCGCCTCGCCGACCGCTGGAACACCGCCGCATCGCTCTCCGACGCCGCGGCCCCCGACGACCCCGAGCGCGAGCACGCGGACGGCGAGGCCGCAGCTTCGACGGAGCGGTTGGGCCGGGGTGCCCTCGGCGTGTTGGTGCGCGAGTACCTGGCTTCCCGGCCCGGCGAGGAGCTGGGGCCGACCCAGATCGGCAAGGCGCTCGACCGTTCCCAGGGGGCGGTATCGAACGCGCTGGCTCGCCTGGAGGCGGCGGGCGAGGCGGAGCTGGTGAGTTCGGCGCCGCGCCGCTACCGCATCGTCGAGCCCCGTTAACCCCGGCCCGGTCCCGGTACCCGGGGGGCCGTAACCCCGCGGTGTTCGGGACTACCCCGGATCGGGGTAGCGGCGACCCCGATCCGGGGTACTTGCCCGAGCCGGCGAACCCCTCCCCTGGTGCAAGCCTTCGCCGAGAGATTTCTTGGCGATCTTGAGAGGCGGCAACCCCGCGGCCCGGCCGGATCCGCGGGGTTCACGAACCCACCCCTCTGACCTGCCCGAACGTGACCGACCCACTCCGAGTACCCCGCGGGTAGTCCCGGTTCGGGGTAGCCGCGGGGTCGGCCGGAGTGGGGTCGATTCGGGGTCAATCCGGGGTAGCTGGCGTGGCGCGATGGCGGCTCCTTCAAGCGAAAGGAGCCCACCATGGCCACCCGCCGCCCGCTTACCGACTCGCCGTTCGACACCTTGGAGCGAACCTTCGATCTCCTCACGACCGGCCCCCACCCCCTCGCCCTCGACGGCACCGGTGTCGCCGGGTTGCCCGACCGGCCGATCCCCCTTGGCGAGCTGAAGGCCCGCCTGCTGCATCCATCCACCCCCTTTGATGTGCGCGACGCCGTGGTGGCCGAACTGGTCACCCGCGCCCAGCAGGAGGGGGGCCGGTGGACGGTCGGCCTGGCCGGGGTGCTCCTGCCGGGCCTGCGCCGGGCCGCCTGGCCCCTGGTCCAAGCCTGCCCCGGCAAGGCCCTCGATCTCGAAGCCGAGGCCCTGGCCGCCTTCTTGGCCGCGGTGGTACGGTGCGACCCGCACCGGGAGCGCCTGGCCTCCCGGCTGTGCTGGCTGGCCCGGATCGGGGCCAACCGGCTGCTGCGCGCCGAGCTGGCCGAGCGCGCCCGGCCCGGCTCAGAGCCGGTGTCTGCCGCCCCGCCCCGCCCTTGGGGCCACCCCGACCTCGTGTTGGCCAAGGCGGTCCGGTGCGGGGTGATCGACGCGGCGGACGCCGAGCTGATCGGGGCCACCCGGATCGGCAGCGTCGACCTGGCCGAAGCGGCCGAGGCGCGGGGCCTGGCGTATAAGGCGTGCCATCAGCGGCGGCGCCGGGCCGAATCACTGCTCGTCGAATGGCTGACTGCTGATGACTATCCGCCGGATGGGTTTGTCGAAAAAAGAGCGGAAACCCCTTGTTCTTCTAGTGGGGGTCGTCCCCGGCACGGCCGGCCGATGGACCGGTGACCGGGCAAGCGTCGCTCGACACCTGGACCAAGGAGGTGAGAGTGCCCAACCCGGCCCGACCGGACCGACCGGGACGACGCCCGCACCACGCCCCCCACCCATGGGGCCGGACCAAGGAGGCCGCCACGACCCATCCTGACATCACCCACCACCCTGCTCCGACCGACAGAAACCGACGGGAGTGCCGCCTGGCCGAGCACCGCAGCCCCCGGCCGCGGCTGCGTTGGCTCCTGCGGCGACCACCGCGCTTCGTCCGCCGGCTGGCCCTGGCCGCCGCCATCGTCGTCGCCCTGTTGGTGGCCGCCGCCCCGCCGGCCTTTGCGGCGGGCGGCCCGACCCTGAGCGGGGTGATCTCCAACCTGACCAACTGGATCGTCGGCATCCTGGCCGGCGTCGCCACGCTGTTCTTGACCATCGGCGGGCTGCGCTACCTGACCGCCGGGGGCGACCCGGGTCAGGTCGAGAAGGCCAAGATCGCCCTCAAGTCGGCGGCCATCGGCTACGCGCTGGCCATCCTGGCGCCGCTGTTGGTGTCGATCCTCGCCTCGCTGGTGGGCGGCTGATGACCCGGCCCCTTACCGGGCGGCTGCGTCGGTGGCGGCCCCGACACCCACGGCTGCTCCTCGCCGTCGGCGGACTGGTCGTCGTGCTGGCACTGGCCAGCGGCAGCCATCCCGCGCACGTCGGGACGCGTCCCGCCCTCCCGGCGCCGAT
>JBOGGH010000386.1:0-3394 GCA_050743905.1 Acidimicrobiales bacterium | reverse complement strand
TGGGTGACCAACTCCATCGGGACGTCATTCCTGCCCTACGTGGACGACCTGAAGACCCCCCCGCTGGGTGCGGTCCGGGCGCCAGCCGGGCTGACGCTCACGCCCGAGGATGCAAGCTACCCCCGTGAGTTCGCCGAGCGGATCTACTGTGACATCCGGATGTGGCGGGGTGCCGAGCCGGGTGGCCACTTTCTGGCCCTTGAGCGTCCCGAGCGGTTGGTCCGCGACCTACGTGAGTTCTTTCGACCTCTACGCACCAGCGCGCAGCACCCAAGTAGGAGGAATACATGAGGCAGCTATCGGTCGTCGGCGTTCCGAGCAGCGCCGCCAGCTACGCGGCAGGCCAGGATCTGGCTCCCGCCGCCCTTCGCCACTCTGGACTCATCGAGGCACTCTCTGCGTCGGGGCTCACGGTCAACGACGCCGGCGACCTCCCGCACCAGGTGTGGCGTCCCGACCGAGACCACCCCTTGGCCCAGAACGTGGACCAGGTCGTGGAGTCTCTCGTGGAGCTCGCCAATCGCCTGGAGCCCCTTCTCCGTCAAGGCGATCTCGTGCTCGTTCTCGGAGGCAACTGCACCGTTGCCCTCGGCGTCCTCGCGGCCCTGCATCAGACGAACGACACTCCGCCGGTGCTCATGTACGTCGACCGGGACTTCGACCTGAACACTCCGAGTTCCACGAGGGACGGCACGCTCGATTGGATGGGCATGGCGCACGCCCTCGATCTTCCCGGATGCGTAGATGCGCTCGCTGGCGCATTCGGACCTCGACCGCTCCTCACTTCCGAACGGGTGACGTGGCTCGGCGTCGAACGCGCAACCGAGTGGGAGCGTCAGCAGGTGAAGCTCCTCGACCTGCATTTCGCAACGAACGAAGAACTCGCGGCTGATCCAAAAGGCTCAGCCAAGAGGGCTCTCGCGCACCTTCCCTCCGGCCCACTTGCCGTGCACATCGACGTTGACGTACTGGACTTCATCGATGCTCCCCTTGCCGAGAATGCCGACGGGCGCAACTCGGGGCCGAACCTCGAACAGGCCGCCGACGCGCTCGCATGCGCGGCCCGGGATCGCCGAATGCGAGCACTGTCAATCGGAGAGATCAACCCGACCCGCTGCGTGGGCGATCCCCATATCCTCTCGCGCTTCGTGCGCCAAATCGCCAGAGTGGTCGGCGAGGCAAGTCCAAGCGCTGCGGCACCGAGGACCGATCCTCCCGGCTCGGACAGTTCATCTGGCAGCGACCGGGAGACCATCACCGCGACGATCGTTTCCTGAACCCGGACTGCCGCCAGCCAACTTCGAACCCACGAAGCGCATGCTCCTCAACGTGAACCCTCGCCGATCCGGTCGCTGCCCTTGGTCGCCGGGGTCTCCAAGGAAGGAGTGTCAGCGGCGCTGGGGTCGCTCAACCGTTCCGGCCTGGTTCGCAAACGGGCCGGGATCACGTGTCGCCGAGATTGCAAGGAGCTGCCAGACACTATGACCCACGCTCGGATCCTCACTCTCAATGTCCAAAACCTCGAAGGTGATCCTCGTCGTCAGGAGATGCTACAGAAGGGTATCGAGGAGCTCCGGCCGGACTTGGTCTCCCTGCAGGAGGTGGTCGCGTCGCCGGAGCGAGACCAACTCGCCGACCTATTGTCCGACACCGGCTTGAGTGGTGCGCATCAGGCTCAGACGCTCGCCTACGAACCCCCGTGGGCCGCCCGCTACGGGGGAACGGCGCTTGCCAGTCGTTGGCCATTCCGCGTCGTTGAGGCGCTCGATCTCCGACAGATCGATGCCACTGACGTACCTTGGTGCACGCTCGCCGCTGTCGTCGAAGTGCCTGAGGCAGGCGAGATGCTCTTTATTGCAACGACTGCCTCATGGCGCCTCGATGCCTCCGCTGCACGCGAACGTCAGGCACTCGCTGTCGCTGACCTTGATTCTCGCCAGCGACGTGTTGTGCCGAGCGTGATCGCCGGAGACCTGAACGCAGACCCCGACGCAGCGAGTATCCGCTTCCTCACCGGGCGCCAGTCGCTCGCCGGCCAGAGCGTCTATTACCAGGACGCCTGGGCGGCTCGTGGGGAAGGTCCCGGGTACACCTGGACGTGCGACAACCCGGCTGCCCATCATGTCATGGAGCAGATGATCCGGCAGGAGTCCCATCGACATCGTTTCGACTATGTGCTCGTTGGTTCCGCCCACGCTCACACTGAGCGTGTCTGCCGTATCGTCTCCGCCCGACTGGCCTTCGACCATCCGAACGATGGCGTCTGGGCAAGCGACCACTTTGGGGTGGTAGTGGACGTCGAGATCGATACGGTGCCTTCCAGCGCGCCCGCGACCCGGTGATTTGTATGGCCATCCGAGCAGACAAAGCAATGGACTGGACGGTGTCGGACTCGACGGTGCGACGGCGGCGAGGATGGCCCAAGGCCGGCCTGGGCAGGTGGCGGCGGCTTGTTGGTAGAGGGTGAGCATCGTCGGCGGGATCGTGCTGGTAGCGGCGGCCGATGGTGGGCTGCCCAGGGCTCCCTGTTTTCTCGACCTAGGCCGGGGCCACGACGTCGAACCGTGCGGGGCTCGCCTGTGTCCGCGCCTCGCTCCACGTATTCTGCGTACGCAACGCTCGGGGGTTCATAGTCCAACTGCTCGGGTGAAGCCGATCACCACGTCCCCGCCACCGAAGTTGACGCCGACGGTCGTGGGGATTGGTTCGACTCGGACGTCGGCTCCCGTATGGGGCGTCAACCATGACGGCTTGGCCACCCTGGGTGCCTATGTAGGTCCCGACTTATGCGGGTGATCTGTCAAGCACTGGCGCTATCCGGTTCGGCGCGACGCTCGGCGTAGGCGAGTGGCGCCGCCGAGGCGTCGCTACTCCGCCTTGGCTGGGGCGCAGACTTCGAGTTCCATTCCGTCTGGGTCTCGAAAGAAGAGTGACCACGTGTCTCCGAGACTGTGGACGTCGCCAACGTCGACTCCCCGCTGCAGCAGCCGCCGGCGCATGAAGTCGAGGTCAGCGCGGGTGGCGACGCGAATGCCGTAGTGGTCGATCGGGCCGCGTCCGCCTGGTTTGGTGCGGTCTCCGACGATGGTGCCTGCGGGCTGTTCGGTGATGTTGAGGGCGCTGGCGCCGAGGTCGAGGATGACCATGCGAGGGTGGCTCTCGGTGGCCGCCATCTCAAAGGTCACCCGGGCCTCGAAGACGTCTTGGTAGAAGGCGACGACGCGTTCGAGGTCGGCGGTGACGGTGGCGACGTGGTCTAATCCGGTGGTCTTGGGCATCTTGTCGTCTCAGCCAGGATAGACGTCTTCGGTGCGGGCTTTGCGGATGATCTTCGCCCACCATACGAGCTGTTCGAGCATGACTTTGGCGTACTCGGCTGCTTGGGGGTCGAGGG
>JBOGGH010000385.1:0-3414 GCA_050743905.1 Acidimicrobiales bacterium | reverse complement strand
ATCGTGTCTTCCCTCGGCGGCCGGGCGCGCTTTCACTGCGCCTCGCTCATCCCCCAGTGCCAGGACCTCCTCTCCCAAGAGGTGGCCGAGCGCCGCAAGCAGCCCGTCTTGGTCTTGGACCTATGCCGACGACGGAACTATGCCGACAGTTGCGTCGGGTGAGTTCGAAGATCCCTTGGGAGGGGGACTTCTTGAGCTGCTTGGTGTGCGGACGGTCGGCATAGTTACAGGCCGTTCAAGAAGGCGAGAACGGGATCGGATGGCGTATAACGTCCGGGTTTGACGGAGGTCGGGGCAGTCATCGCAAGGGCCCGCTCCTTGATGCTGAGGTCAGCATGGATGTAAGGATCAGTCGATCGCAGATCCGCATGGCCCAGCCAGAGCGCGATGACGGCGACGTCAACCCCTGCTTGCAATAGGGACATTGCACAGCTGTGGCGCAGTACGTGGGCGTGCAATCTCTTCTTCTGCAGTGATGGACAACGCTTCGCGGCCGTGACTGCATGGATCGCCAACCGGTGCTCGACGGCGTCCGGGCTGAGGCGCCGGCCGGTCCTCGTCGGAAACAGAGGGTCGGTGACGCAACCAGCTCGTTCGGTCATCCAAACCCGTAGCGCTCGCTGAGCCGATCCGGTGAGAGGAACGGCTCGTTGCTTGCGGCCCTTGCCCATGCAGCGGACGTGTCCTCCGGCGCCGAGGATGACGTCGGCACAGTCCAGGCCGATCAGCTCAGAGATGCGAAGACCGGTCTGGAGACCGAGCACCAGCAGGGCGCGGTCACGTCTGCCCTCCCAGCGCAGCAGATCCGGGGCATCGATGAGCGCTGCGGCCTCCTTGGCATTGAGGAAGCTCACGGTCGCTCTGTCGAAGCGCTTGGTCGGGATAGCGAGCACCCGCTGGATGGTGCCTGCGTGCTCAGGATGACGCAGTGCGGCGTAGCGGAACAGGGATCGGATGGCGGTGAGCCGAAGGTTCCGAGTCCTCGCCCCGTTGCCCCGTTCGCTCTCCAGGTGGTCCAAGAAGGCAGAGATCGCGTCTTCGTCGAGGTCACCCCAGTCGAGGTCGGATGGTGCCTTCCCGGTCCTCGCCTCCGTGAACCCGACGAGCAGCCGCATCGTGTCCCGATAGGACGCGATCGTGCGGGCGCTCACCTGACGCTGACGGCCGAGGCGGTCGATGAACCACGACTCGAGCGTGGGTGCGACGCCGCTCACGGGGTCGCCTCGCTGGCGGCGTCCAAGCGTGCGGCCGCATGGGCGAGCAGCTCGGGGGCAGCAGTGAGGTAGCGGTAGGTGGACCGAGGCTCTCGGTGCCCCAAGTAGGTGGACAGCCTGGGCAGCAGTGCCGCGACGTCGAGCCCGGCCCGATACCACCCGAGCAACGTCCGAACGGCAAAGGAGGACCGGAGGTCGTGTGCCCGCGGCGATGTTGGTCTTCCGGCTCCCACGTCAGCGACCAGCACTGCCTTGTGGAAGGTGCGGAAGAAGTTGCGGTAGATGACCGGCGTGCCGGCGAGTGAGACGAACAGGCGGGTCGTCGCTGGCCGCCTGGTATCACGGCTGGACCGGTAGGCGGCAAGCGCGTCGAGGGTGGAAGCCGACACCACCACGTCACGCCCTTTGGCGAACTTGGTGTTGCGGACCTTGATCACCGCGTCATCCCAGTCGACGTCGCCACAGTCGAGTCGGAGGACTTCGCCCACTCGCATGCCGCTGACCGCAAGCAGCACAGTGACCGTGGCCAGCGTCTCGGCCCGAAAGGCGGACGGCGTCAAGCCCCGCAACGCCTGGACCACGGCCGCCACGTCCTCGTCTGAGAAGATGTGCGGGACCCGGCCACGCGGGCGATAAGACACCAGCCCGGCGGGCGGGACCTCGTTGCGGGGATCAATGGCCGACAGGTAGCGGGTGAAGCCCCGCAGGGCCACCAGGCGCCTGGCTGGATTGGTGCTCGCCGGATCGAGGCCGGGGTCGAGCACGAATGCGAGTGCGTCGGCCATCGTGACGACGCTCGCACCAGCGTCCTCCATCCTTGCGACGAAGAAGGCGAGGTGTCGTTCGTGCTCGACGAGCTTGTGCCCAAGACCACGACGCAGCCGCAGGTAGTCGTCGAGCGCTTGCTTGAGGACGCTCATCGCACGACCAGCCAGGGACGGGCCAGCTCGCGCAATGCCGAGTAGTCGACCTTCGCGTACATCTGGGTGGTGGCGAGGTCCCGCTGGCGGAGAACCTGGGCGATCTCGGGGAGCTTGACGCCTCGTGAGAGCAACTCGGTCGCCAGCGCGTGACGGAGACGGTGGGCCCGCATCGGCCACAGACCTGCGATCCGGCATTGTCGCCAGACCATCTGGCTGACGGTCGTGGGTCCCAAAGGTCTGTAGGGGGCAACGAGCGTCAAGAAGGCGCTGCGGCACACCATTCTTGGGCGAGCCTCGAGCAGGTAGGTCACCACTGCCTCGCCCACGTCGCCGGGGAGGGGCATCGGGTCGCTGCGTCCACCTTTGCTGTGGATGACCACCTCGCCCGCTGCCCAGTCGAAGTCGTCCAGCTCCATCGCGGCAACTTCGCCTGCACGCAGCCCCATCCGGGCGAGCAGCAGAAGGATCGCAACGTCTCGCTTGCCACTCGCCGTGGCGCGGTCGCAGCTATCCACGAGGACCTGGACGTGGCTCGCTGGCAGCCGTTCGGGGACACCGGTGTCTTTCCACCCCGGCACCGGCGGCACTCCCTCCCCCAACGGGACGGCGATCATCTTGCCCAGGTACAAGAAGCGAAGCAACGACCGCAGCTCCGTCACCCGGCCCTGGAGCGTCCCGGCCAACAGGCCCCGGGAGATCTCGTCCAGCAAGAACGTAGTGACCTCCTCTTCGCACAGGCCCTCGATGTCGAAAGGCGCTTGACGACGGTGGGACCGACTACCGAGGAAGTGGCGGGCTCCCTGCTCGTAACGCCTGATCGTGCGAGCCGCCAACTGGCGGTCGGTGGCCATCCAGTAGCGATAGCGCCCCATGAGCTGGTCGAGCGGGCCCGCTGTCGGAGCAGGATCGTCCCCGCACAAGCCCTGCTCGCGAAGCCACGCGAGCAGTGGCCTCATCGCGGCGAGCGTCGGCGCACGCGTCGATCGCGCCGCCAGGTCGGCGAAGAACTCCTCGAGCCGCGCCGAGCAGATGTCGCTCGTGGCCAGGCCATTTGCATCCAGCCAGACACTCAACCGGCCGAGCTCCGCCAGCTTGTACTCCCGTGAAGCCGGCGTGTAGCCGAGACGGTCCAGCTCGGCGCGAAAGCCGTCCGCAAGCTCCGCCAGCGGTCCCAATACCTTCGTGTGGCCGATCATCTTCCTCTCCTTTCGCCAGACGCCGTGCCTGGTCGAGGGAGAGCCTTGACGGTCTCGTAACTATGCCGACCGTCCGCACAC
>JBOGGH010000384.1:0-3414 GCA_050743905.1 Acidimicrobiales bacterium | reverse complement strand
CTTGCGAATCTCTGGCTCAGGACACTAGGTCACCCGACCGGGGCCGTCGCTGAGACGCCGGGCAAAGCTATGCGTTGCGGCTTCTGGCGGGTTGCTCGGAGATCATGGCAGCAGCAGGAGCGGGGCGAGGGGGCCGGTGTGGAGCTGGTCGAGTATCTCAGCGACGTCTCGGTAGACGCGGAGCGCGCCGGCTTCGCTGAGCTCGTGCCGGCTGAACCCGCCGGACTCGACGGCGACGCAGCCGATCCCCGCGGCGCGGGCAGCTTGGACGTCCCAAATGCTGTCGCCGACCGCCAGTGCACGACTCGGATCGACACGGAACGTCGCCATGGCGGCCGAGAAGACCTCGGGGGCGGGTTTGGACTCGCCGATGTCGTCTGCGGTGGTCTGGCCGTCGATGGCGTCATCGGCGTCGAGCGCGCCTCGGAGGGTCTGGAGCTCGTCGTCGGGCGCGGAGGTGGCGAGGACGACCACCAGACCGCGGCCGTGGACCGCCCGGAGGAGCTCGGCGGCCCGGGGAAACGGGCGGATGTCGTCGGCCAGCTCCCGGTAGCGGCGAGGACGGACAGTGACCGCGTCGGGGCTGTCGTGGCCGAGGAGCCACGGGACCAGCTGGTCTCCTCCCATCCCGACGAGGCGGTGGATGGCGTTCATCGGCGCCCACTCGCCGGCGTCGCGGAAGGCCCGAGACCAGGCGAGAGTATGGAGGTAGTTGGTGTCGACAAGGGTGCCGTCGACGTCGAAGAGCACCCCGGGCTGCCCGCTGCCGGTCACGCCGGCGGGTCGACTTCCCGGTTGGCAGCGGCCTGCTTGTCCCCCGTCGGCTGACCGCCGCTCCCTGAGCGCCCGTCGGGCGGTCCAGGGTCACCCGAGCCCTCTGGGTCTTCGGCATCGTCGCCGGGGGTCCCGCCGCTGTCGTCTCGGTGCTCGCTCATGATCTCCCTATACCCCCGCCGAGGACTGGGCAACGGGGCCGGCACCACGCCCGCTGTGCCTCTCCGGTGCCGCTGCTCGGTTTCGGGCACCGCGCCTTATCCGCCTTGCGAGCTCCTCGGCGGTCGGGAAGCGGACTGCGCTACCCCGAGGCTCGCTAGACGGCGTCGCCCCAATGGAGGGCGTTCGCCCACCCAACCCGGGACACAACCGGACGCGCGGACCAGCAGGCCGAGGCGGGAATCGACGGGAGCAGGCGCCGGTGGCGCGGGCCGGTTTCTTTCTGCGCCCACGCTTGCTGCCAGGGCCGCAGAAGATCTCGGCGACGTGCCAGTCCGATTGGTCAGCAAGCTGGCCGGGGTGGAGATGGTCTATGCGGACGATGCGGCCGTCTTGATGGCTGCCCGGCCCCGACCGGGGCGTGGCCTTAGATCCGGTGGACGGCGTCGCGGGTCCGATCGAAGAGCGCGGCGATGGGCCCGGCGATCTTGTTCCCGGGGGGCGTGTCGGGCGCGTGCGGGTGGGGGTGGGTCGGCGCCGTGTCGTGGGCCTTCTGGTAGCGGTCCCCGAGCTCTTTGCGTTGCTGGGCGGTGGTGGCCTGCTTGAGGAGGGGGAAGGCCGTCGACTCCTCGGCCTTGGCGTGGGCCACCACCGCGTCGCGCAGTTTCTTGAACTTGTTGGTGAAGGCACCACTCTGGGGGTCGAGGTCCTCCAGTTCGGCCAGAGTCTGTTCGACCTGGGCCTGCTCCCCCAGGCGCGCCTCGGTTATCTCTTCGCTCTTCTCCGATCCCGCACGTAGGGCGGGATAGACGACCAGCTCTTCGGCCACCTCGTGGCCGACCAGCGTGTGGGCGACCTCGCAGAAGTACTCGGCCCGGTCCGCCGGGACCGTGTCATCGAACCCCTGCAGCAACGCTTCCGCCGCCTGGTGGTCTTGGGTGAGCAGAGTCAGCACGTCCTGGGTCATCAGGCCTCCTTTGTCGGGTTCTGGCGTTCGACTCGGGAGGGTGATACCCAGAGCCGCTGGTCCGAACCCGTCGTGTGTAGGAGCTACCGGGTGGGTACGGTAGGAGCTACCGGTAGAAGCACGACTGATCCGGCTTCATCTGCGGCACAGGCACGAACCTGGCGATGGAAGTTCTCATGTGAGCCAGAGGTGGTCCAATCCAGCCTTGCTTCTACATCCGAGGCGCGCTGCCAGCCGACCCGGACCTGCAACCACCCGATCAGCCAGCGGGCGGGGGCACGCCGCCAGGGTGGGGTACGTGACGCCCGCGCCCGGCGCCCGGCTCAGTGCGGGCCGACGCGGTAGGCGGCCACGATCTCGTGGCCGATCAGGTGGTAGCCCGTGGTGGTGGCGTGGATGTTGCCGAGCTTGCAGTACCAGGTGAGCTTGCAGACGGTGGCCACGGCCACCGGGATCGTTCCGTAGGGGGCCAGTGCAGTGGTCCGTGTGAGGGGGACGTAGGCGGCGGTGTGGCTGGTCACGTCCACGAACCGGGCGCCGCCGGTGGCGTAGGCCGAGCGGAGCGCCGGGTTGATGAGCGACTTGAAGGCGGTGACCGAGAGCGAGGCCAGTGTGGTGTCCGGCGAGGACGGCGGGTACACCCACTCCCCGAGGATGACGTCGGGGTAGGTGAGCCCGAGGATCGGCACGCCCGTCCCGGCCGCCGCCCGGAGGCCCTTGGCCAGCGTGGACACGTGGGCCTTGATCTCAGTGGTGGCGCCGCCCACGCACGACACGGGATCGGCGTTCTTCGCGCAGTCGGTGACGTCGTTCCCGCCGATGGAGACCGTGACCAGGCCCACGTGGCCCCGGTGTGCCCGGAGGAACGCCTCGGCCGCCGCCGCCTGGGTCTGGTGGGGGTAGGAGGAGCGACTGGTGGCGGCGGGCGGGCCGTAGGGGTGGGTGCACCCGTCCGTCCGGAGGATGCTGGTGGTGGTGGCGCCCCCGCACCCGAAGTTGACGAGGGTCAGGTGCGTGCGGGACGCCACCACCGCCGTGTACCCGCCGGTGGCGCCGCCGGGCTGGGGCGAGGGCTGGAAGCCGACGGCGTAGGAGTCCCCCAGCGACACGTAGTACCTGGTGCCCGTGGACTGCCCCGAGGGCGTGCCGCCGCCGCACGAGGCGAGGAGGAGGCCCAGGACCAGGAGCGCCAGGGCGCCGGCGAGCGTGGCCGCCGCGTGACCTCGGTGACGGTTGCGTGACGGGGGTGCCATCGGGGCCCATCCTTAGCACCCCGGGCGCGGCCGGGCGGTGACGCGCGGTCAGGGCGTGGCCACCAGCCGGTGGGTCCCGGGGGGCACGTGGACCGCCAGGAGGCAGCCGGCCAGCCGCACGCCCGCCCCCCGGTAGGCCACCCGCCGGCAGGAGGCGGCCGCGGCGCGCCCGTCCACGGTCACGTGCCGCAGCGTGCGCCGGGTGGTGGTGGGCCCGCCGGCGGACACCACGGTGCCGCCCCAGAGCAGCGCGGTGCCGCT
>JBOGGH010000383.1:0-3417 GCA_050743905.1 Acidimicrobiales bacterium | reverse complement strand
GTTCACGACGACCCGGCTCGTCTCTGGACTGTCCTCGGGCGAGGGGCTCGTCTGGGCCCTTCGGGACCGGGGCGACGGTCACGCCGGGGACGACAGCGCGAGCGACAAGCGCCTGCTCGTCGTCGAGTCGGAGTTCGCCTCGGTGCTCAAGCAGATCTCGCGCGAAGCCAACACCCTCTCGCCGCTCGTGCGCGCCGCGTGGGACGGCAAGCCGCTCCAAGTGCTCACGAAGAACAGCCCGGTGCGGGCCAGCGGCGGGCACGTCTCGATCGTCGGCCACATCACCGCCGAGGAGCTCGTCCGCCTGCTCGGCTCGACCGAGGCGGCGAACGGATTTCTCAATCGGTTCGTCATCATCTGCGTGCGTCGCTCCAAGCTGCTCCCAGAGGGCGGTGCGATCGAAGAGGTCGACTGGCAGCCCCTCCTCGATCGGCTCGTCGCGGCGACCGAAGCGGGACGACGGGCGGGCCGGCTCAGCTTCGACGAGCAGGCCCGCCGGGCGTGGTGGGAGGCCTACCCCGTCCTCTGCGAAGAAGTGCCAGGCTTGCTCGGCGCGATCACCGCACGCGCCGAGGCTCACGTGGTGCGCCTGTCGCTGCTCTACGCGCTGCTCGACCAGGCAGGGCGGATCGGCCGGCGGCACCTCGACGCAGCTCTCGCTCTGTGGTGCTACGCGGCGGCCTCGGCGCGCTACGTCTTTGGCGAGTCGCTCGGCGACCCGCTCGCCGACGAGATCGGCCGTGCCCTGTCACAGACGCCCGACGGGCTCACCCGCTCCGCCATCCGCGACCTGTTCAGCCGCAACCGCAGCTCGAAAGAGATCGGCCTCGCGCTCGACCGCCTTGTCCGGGCCGGTCGGGTCACCCTCGAACAGCACCATGATCGTGGCCGCCCGTCCGAGCTGTGGCGATCGACGAGCTGACAGCACAGCGGTCAGCCGATGTCGGCGCAAAACAGCGCGGCGGGCGAGGTGAGTCGCGTGACTCGCAGCCCGACCGCTCGAGGCGGGTCGGAATCACCGACTGGTCGGTCCCACTTCCGACGCCCAGACAGCGCGCCATGCTTCTCGACGCGGCCCGGCGCGTGGCCAACTCAACGTAACGCACGGGGCATCGTGGTGGTCACCGGCTCACCATGTCCATCGTGACACGACGCCGGCCGAGATTGGTCGTTTGGTCGTTTTTGTCGTATGGCGTTAGATCGTTACCGACGACTCTCGGAAGGCGTCTGCAACGACACGACCAGGATCTATGCGGCACAATCCGTCTATCTATTACAGATAATGTGGTGTATTTATCGGCAGCGCCACTAGCCACGCTTCGATCGCTACCTCAACCTCGGCGACGGCGTCGTGTGGAGTGTCACCAGTAGCGGAGCAGTAGTGCAGGTCGAGAACGTCGGCAACCCAAGCTCCGTCCTCAGCACTCCAGAACACGTTGATCGGTAGCCGGGAGCGTTCATTGGTCATCCTCGATTCGAAGATCGTAGCGGCGAACGAGCGCCATCAGCTGCCGCAGCTGGGAGGGCTTGGCTTGTCCACCCCGGTCCTGGAGGTTGAGCTGCTCCGCGACGACCGTGGCTCCTGCGTAGCAGAGATGCTACAATGATGTGATGATCGACATCCCTGCCCGCGACCTTCGAAATGACGTCAGCGCCGTACTCCGTCGGGTCGAGCGCGGCGAAAGACTCAGGGTGACGGTGAGCGGCCGACCTGTGGCCGAACTGCTCCCACTGCCCGCCCGGCCGCGGTCGATGGTCTGGAACGCCTTCGTCCGAGACCGCGACCGATGGCAGGCCGATTCCGGGCTCGCCCAAGAGCTAGCAGACCTCCTGCCCGACACGACTGACGACCTCCGGATCCTGTGACCACCTCCGGCGCGCGCGTCGATAGCGAGGTGGCGCTGGCTGACACGTCACTGTTTATCGCCGTCGAGCAGGATCGACCGCTCTCCGCCCACCCGCCCGAGCGTGTCGCCGTATCGGTCGTCACCGTAGGTGAGCTCCGCCTTGGGGTCCTCGCAGCACAGGATGGGCCGACCAGGGCACGACGACTGGACACGTTGTCGGTAGTGGCAGCGCTTGATCCCTTGCCAGTCGACGAGGGGGTCGCTCACGCCTGGGCGGCGCTGCGACTGGCCCTTCGGGACGCAGGGAAGCGAATGCCTATCAACGACTCGTGGATCGCGGCGACGGCGATCGCCAACGACCTGGCAGTGGCATCCCAAGACGGCGACTACGACGACATCCCCGGGCTTCGAGTCCTACGCGTTTGACTTGAATTGGTGGTGGTGGTGGTGGTGGTGCTGCTGCTGAGTTGTCGTTGTTCGACTGCCGCGGCGTTCGGGACCAACTCGGTCATCTCGTCGAGCTGCTGCGGGGATGGACTTGACGGGTAGTCGGGGAAGCGCCACAACCCCGGTATGCCGGGCACCGGGTCCCATATGTCGACTTTGACTGAGGCGGCAAGTGGGCACGGACTTCGCACGGAGGCGGGCCACCACAGGAGCACGCCGAAGGCACATCATCGGGTTGACGACGCCGGGACCCGGTGTCGCCACGGCGAGGATCCTCATCCATGCCTTCGGTCCCCTTCCCACCGAGGGTGGTGCGTCCAATTGGCATGTCTGGCGGGACCCCGTCACTGGCAGCGGCCTCCCTCGGCGGCGCGCTTGATCCGCTGCAGCGTCTGCTCCATGCCTTGGCGGAGCTGGCGGTCTCGAGGAAGCAAGAGATTGGCAAGCCGGATGTACCACGGTGCCCACACGGACTGATAGGACTCCGTGACTTCCGTGCCAGCGCCGCTCACCTCGAAGCGGTAGCGCCACCGGGTCTCCTCCCGGCGACCCTTGTAGAGGGTGACGAAGGCGAATTCGTCACCGCGTTTGGCGGCGATGACCCGCCCCTCAGCGGTCCAGCGCATCGGGCCGGCCCGGTTATAACCCTTGAACTCGGCACCGACCGAGGGTCCGTCACCGTCGATCCACTCGCAGCGGCAACACTCGGGGCTCCATTCACCCATGCGGGGCATCTCGCTGACGAGGTCGTAGACCGCCTCGGGACTCGCCTCGATGTGGATCGACGTCTGCCCGGATGTGGCCGCTCCCATGGCTCTCCTTTCGTGTGTCTGACCTTTCCCCTCAAGCGCCGCTCGGGTGATGTCAGCCGAGGTCGAGTGTCACTCGTAGTGGTGGTCCCACGACGATGGTGCCGTGGCGAGCCGAGACCTCCCGTAGCGTGTCGGCCTGGTCAGGTCCAGGCCCCACGCCGCCCATTTCGTTGAACATGTCGAAATGTCCACCCGGTGTCATGAGGTTGATCCCCCGCACCGGCTTGTCGCCGTTGTGGAGGTTGTCGAAGGTGTGCGCGACACGCGGCGGGACGCTCAGGAAGTCTCTCGGGCCGACGTCGAAGATGTCG
>JBOGGH010000382.1:0-3420 GCA_050743905.1 Acidimicrobiales bacterium | reverse complement strand
CCCGACGGGGGCCCCGACGGGGGCCCGGGTGCCGGCCCGCCGCCGGGCCGCTCGCCGTGGCCGCCTGTGGTCCCCGTGGTCCCGTCCCGCTCCACCCTGCCTCCGGTCAACGCCCCCGCCGGTCCGTGCCCGCGCAACCTACACTTCGCCGGTGCGGCGGCGATGGCTCTCGCGGCGGGCGCTGCTCCTGCACCTGGCGGCGCTGGTGGTGGTCCCCGGCTGCCTGCTGGCCGGGTGGTGGCAGGCCACGGTGGCGCTCGGGGGCAACGCGCTGAGCTGGGTGTACACCATCGAGTGGCCGGTCTTCGCCTGCTTCGCCGCCTACGGCTGGTGGCACCTGCTGCACGAGGACCCCGACGCCTACCGGGCCCGCCGGCACCGGGGGGCGGCGTGGGAGACAGACGACACAGGGTGGGACATCACCGGCAAGGCCGGCGGACCGGGCTGACGGGACCGGTCCGCACCAGGGTCAGGCGGTGCCCGCCAGGTCCCGGCGGAGCCGCTCCAGGCTGGCCGCCAGGAGGCGCGAGACGTGCATCTGGCTGACGCCCACGCGGGAGGCGATCTCGGACTGGGTCAGCCCCTCGAAGAAGCGGAGCCGGAGGATGGTGCGCTCCCTGGGGGCCAGCTTCTCCAGCGCCGGGGCCAGCAGCGCCCGGTCGTCCACCGCCGAGTAGGTGGTGTCCTCGGAGCCGAGCCGGCTGGCCAGGGTCTCGTCCTGGCGGTCCGGCACGTCGATCGAGGCGTTGCGGTAGCCCTGCCCCGCCTCCATGGCCTCGAGCACCGCCTCCTCGCCGGCGCCCGTCGCCTCGGCGAGCTCGGCGACGGTGGGCGAGCGGCCCAGCTCCTGGGAGAGCGTGCCCACCACCTGGCCCAGCTCCAGGTAGAGCTCCTGGATCCGCCGCGGCGCCCTGACGGCCCAGCCCCGGTCGCGGAAGTGGCGCTTCAGCTCGCCCACGGTGGTGCGGGTGGCGAAGGTGCTGAACTCGACGCCGCGGTCGGGGTCGAACCGGTCCACCGACTTGACGATGGCCATGGAGGCCACCTGCACCAGGTCGTCGTAGGGCTCGCCCCGGTTGGCAAAGCGGCGGGCCAGTTGGTGGGCGAGCCCCAGGTGGGCCGCCACCAGCTCGTCGCGCAGCGCCGGGTCGCGCGTGGCGGCGAGCTCCACGAACCGCTCGCGGGTGCCCTCCCGGACGGCCATCAGGTGGCGGGGCGCGCCCGGCGCTTGCGGAGCCATGCCGACGGCCGGCCGTCGAGCAGCTCCTGGCGGTGCTCGTCCACCAGGGCGTCGAGGATGCGGAGGGAGAGGTCGTCCACCACGCGGTCGCCGGCCGGCCGGCCGGGTGCCTCCTCGGGGTCGCGTTCGAGCGAGCAGGCGATCTCCACCATGCCGTCCTGCCGGACGTAGGTGAACCGCAGCCGCCCGCCCCCGTCGTCGCTGCGCACGATCGAGAGGCAGAGCTCCTCGACGGCCAGGCGGAGATCCTCGATCTCCTCGATGCCGAAGTCCGCCCGGGACGCCATGGTGGCGGCGGTCAGGCGGGCGAGCACCACGAGGTCGGCGCGGACGGGGATCGTGAGCTCCACCACGTCGGCGCGGTCGACGGCGACCTCACCGTTCATCGGACCGCGCCCGCGGCGTCCGCCACCGTCTCGCTGATGGTGAACACCGAGGTGAGCCCCGTGATCTCGAAGACCTTGAGGATGCGCGGCTGGGCGATGGCCAGCCGGAGGTCGCCCCCGGCCTCGCGGCACCGCTTGAGCACGCCCACCAGCACGCCCAGGGCGGTGGAGTCGAGGAAGGACACGTCCAGCAGGTCGACGACCACGGTGGGGGCGCCGGCCGTCACCTGGCGCTGCAGGTGCTCCCGCAACGCCGGCGCGGTGGCCACGTCGATCTCGCCCGAGACCGAGACGACGGGGACGCCGCCCGCCTCGCCGTCGCTGATGCCGAAGTCCTGCTCCATGCCAGCACTGCTCCTCTCGCCGCCCCGGGGCCCGCCGCCGGTGCGGCCGGCGGGCTGCAACCCACATTTCCGATCTCCGTTCCCGTACCCGGTCGTGCCGTCCCCCACACCTCGGCGCCGGTCACGGGAGGAGATCCAGGCTGAACCACACCACCTTGCCACGGCCGTCAAGGTCGCAGCCCCACGCCCGGGCCAGCGAGGACACGATGGCCATCCCCCGGCCGTGCTCCTGCTCGGCGCCCACGTCCAGGACCCGGGGCCTGGCCGGGCTGTCGTCGGCCACCGCCACCCGCAGGGTGCCGTCCGCCACCTCGGCCGTGATCGAGAACCGGCCGCCGCCGTGAACCACGGCGTTGCTCAGGAGCTCGTCGGTCAGGAGCACGGCGGCGTCGCGCACCTCCTGGGCCTCGCCGGCCAGCAGGGCGCGCATCGCGGAGCGCACCTCCCCGGTCCGCTCCGAGTCGCCGGCCATGTGGAGGTGTGCCCCGCCGGGCGCCGGGGCCCGCGGGCGGTGCCCGCGGTGCCACACCCCTCTGCCGCCACCGGCGTTGCTGTCCCCGTGTGCGCGAGCCATCGTCCTGGGCCACCGCTCTACCCCGACCACCTCCGGCCGAACCATCGTTCGGGTGCTGCCGGCGGCGCCCGGTCAGAGGCGCAGCGGGCGGACCGGGACGGCGACCAGCGTGGGATCGGAGCGCCAGTCCACGCCGGGCACGTCCACGTACAGCTCCACCTCGTTGCCGTCGGGGTCGGCCACGTAGAGGCTGTGGGTCACCCGGTGGTCGGACGCGCCCACCACGGTCGCGCCGGCGGCGCGGACCCGTCCCAGCGCCTGGCGCAGGTCGTGGTCGCTCTCGCCCACCTTCAGGCCGATGTGGTACAGGCCCAGGCGGCGGCCGCCCGGGACGGGCTGCGCGTCCTCACCGACCTCGATGAGCAGGAGCTCGTGGTGGGTCCGCCCGCCGGAGAACGCGGCGATGCCGTCCGGCTCCGACCCCTGCGGCGGCAGGACCTGCGGCCACCCGAGGACGTCCCGGTAGAAGGCCGCCGACCGTCGCACGTCCCGCACGTAGAGCACCACGTGGCCCAGCTCCTGCACGCCCATCGCCGTCCCTCCTCCCAGCCGGCGGCCCCGGTCCCGGACGCCCCCGCCCTGCCGTCGCCGGCCCCGATGCCGCTCTCTCCACGCCACACCCAACGCCCCCGGGCCCGGGCGCATGCCCGCCGCGGCGCGCCCGCGGCCCCCGGCGGCGCCTCGGGGCCGGTGGCGTGACCCGCGGCGGCCCGGGTATCTGACATAGAGTCAGATTGTTACGAGCACGTGGCGGCCGGACCCGGGCCACGCGCTGGGGGCGGCGGGCGCCGCGGTCCCCCGCGCGCACGGTCCGGCCGCACCACCGAGGAGGCGCGCCGTGGGCCACGAGCAGCACACGCCGGCGACGGGTGGCGG
>JBOGGH010000381.1:0-3425 GCA_050743905.1 Acidimicrobiales bacterium | reverse complement strand
ACCTGTGACTGGCCCAACCGCCGGCCGTGCTCCTGGAACCGACCCGCCGTCACCCGACGGTGCTCCGAGACCTGCTGACGCGGGTGGGTACCGGCGGGAACCTGGTCAACGACGCCCATCTGGCCGCCCTCGCCGTCGAGCACAACGCCGGCGTCGTCTCGTTCGACGGCGACTTCGGCCGGTTCCCCGGCGTGCGGTGGCAGGCCCCCGCGGGCTAGACGGCCACCAGCCCGCAGGCCTCGACCCGCCCGAGGTGACCGGGGGCCGTCCGGAACACCACCCTGGTCCCGACCTCGATCGTCCGGGTGCCGTCGGCGATCGCCGTGCAGTGGAACGGGAGCTCCCGGCCGGCGTCGGTGGCCACCGTGCCCAGCCCCCGCGCCTCGTCGAAGCCGGCCACGGTGCCCCGGAGCAGTGGGCGGCCGGCCATCAGTGGACGATCTTCGACAGCGCCAGCTCGATGATGTCGGTGGCCCCGCCGTCCTTCAGGGCCGGGATGAGCGTGTTGATGTCGGCCTTGGGCACCACCGTCTCCACCGCGAACCCCCCGTCGCCGGAGAGCTCGGACACCGTGGGCGACCGCAGCGCCGGCAGCACCCCGAGCACGGCGTCCAGGCGGTCCCCGGGGACGTTCAGCTTGACCAGCACCTTCTCCCGGGCCTCCAGGGTGCCCTGGAGCAGGATGAGGAGCTGCTCCATGGCGTGGCGACGGACCGGGTCGGCGGCGGCCGACGGGTTGGCGATCAGCTCGGTGTGGGAGACGAGCAGGGTGTCGATCACCCGGAGGCCCGCCGCCCGCAGGGCGCGGCCGGTCTCGGTGATCTCCACCACGCAGTCGGCGATGTCCGGCACCTTGGCCTCGGTGGCGCCGTAGGAGAGGGAGATCTCGGCGTCCACCCCGTGGGCGTCGAGCGCCTTGCGGGTGAGCTCGGGGTACTCGGTGCTCACCCGGACCCGCTGCCCCGCCAGGTCGGCCAGGGTCCGCCACGGCGAGCCCCCGGCCACTGCCAGGACCACCCGGATCGGGTTGGCGGTGGCCTTGGAGTAGGACAGCTCGCCCAGGGACACCACGTCGGCGCCCCGCTCCTCCACCCAGTCACGGCCGGTGATCCCCAGGTCGAAGAGCCCCTCGGCCACGTACACCGGGATCTCCTGGGGCCGGAGGATCCGCACCTCGGCCACCCGGGGGTCGGCGATGCTGGCCCGGTAGTCCACCTCGGAGGACCGGGTCACCGCCAGGTCGGCGGAGGCGAACAGCTCGAGCGTGGCGCGCTCCAGCGATCCCTTGGGCAGGACGATGCGCAGCATCCTCAGATCATCGCGGAGCGCAGGAGCCGGTGCATCTCGACCGCCGTGACCGCCGCCTCGAACCCCTTGTTGGCCTCGCCCGGCCCCGACCGCTCGAGCGCCTGGGCCACGGTCTCGGTGGTGAGCACGCCGAACGCCACCGGGGTCCCGGTGTCGAGCTGCACCCGCTGGACCCCGGCGGCGCACTCGCCGGCCACCAGGTCGTAGTGGCCGGTCTCGCCCCGCACCACCGCCCCCAGGCAGACCACGGCGTCGGCGCCGGAGGCCAGGGCCCGGGCGGCCGGCGGGAGCTCGAAGGCGCCCGGGACCCACGCCACGGCGACGTCGGCGCGGTCCACCCCGCAGGCGTCGAGCCCGGCCAGCGCGCCCTCGAGCAGGCGCCAGGTGATCCCCCCGTTGAACCGCGAGCAGGCCAGGCCCACCCGGGCCCCGCGCCCCCGGCGGTCGCCCTCGAGCACCCGGCCCACCGCGCCCCGCAGGGACGCGACGGCACCCTCGGGCAGGGCGGTGGCGTCAGAGGACGTCATCGAGGCCCTCCAGCAGGTGGCCCATGCGCTCGCGCTTGGTCCGCAGGTACTCGATGTTCTCGGGGTTCGGCGAGGGCGCCAGCGGCACCCGCTCCACGATGTCCAGGCCAAACCCCTCCAGGCCCCCGTACTTGGACGGGTTGTTGGTCATCAGCCGCATCGTGGTCACCCCCAGGTCCACCAGCATCTGCGCCCCGATGCCGTACTCCCGGCTGTCCACCGGCAGCCCCTGGGCCAGGTTGGCGTCCACCGTGTCGTGGCCGTCCTCCTGGAGGCGGTAGGCGCGGATCTTGTGCCCGAGGCCGATGCCCCGCCCCTCGTGGCCCCGCAGGTAGACCAGCACGCCACGACCCTCCTCCTCGATGCGGGCCACGGCGGCGCGGAGCTGCGGCCCGCAGTCGCAGCGCAGGGAGCCGAACACGTCCCCGGTGAGGCACTCGGAGTGCACCCGCACCAGGACGTCGGACGTCACGTCCCCCATGACCAGGGCCAGGTGCTGCTCGCCGTCGAGGACGGACTCGTAGACGTAGGCCGAGAACGCTCCCTCCCCGGTGGGGATACGCGCCTCGGAGACCCGCCGCACCAGCTTCTCGGTGCGGCGGCGGTAGCGGATGAGCTGGGCGATCGAGATGAGCGGGAGGCCGTGGCGCTCGGCGAACCGCTCCAGCTCGGGCAGCCGGGCCATGGACGACTTGTCCCCGGTGACGATCTCGCAGAGGACGCCGGCCGGCGTGAGGCCCGCCGCCCGGGCCAGGTCCACCGTGGCCTCGGTGTGGCCGGCCCGCTTCAGCACCCCGCCCGGGCGGTAGCGGAGGGGGAAGACGTGGCCGGGTCGGTTGAGGTCGGCCGGCCGGGTAGCCGGGTGTATCAGGGCGGCCACGGTGGCCGCCCGGTCGGCGGCCGAGATGCCGGTGGTGGTGGACCGGGCGTCCACGCTCACCGTGAAGGCGGTGCGCTGGGCCTCGGTGTTGGCGCTCACCATGAGCGGGAGGTCCAGCCGGTCGGCCCGCTCGGGCTCCAGCGGCACGCAGATCACCCCGGACGTGTGGGCCAGGAAGAAGGCGATCGCCTCCGCCGTCGCCGCCTCCGCCGCCATCACCAGGTCGCCCTCGTTCTCGCGGTCCTCGTCGTCCACCACGACCGCCATGCCGCCCCGCCCGACGGCGGCGACGGCCTCCTCCACCTCGGCGAAGGGCATCAGGCCGCCACCTCGAGCCGCAGGTCGTCGCCGAGCCGGTCCACCGAGACCAGGCGGCCGCGCCACAGGTCGCCCACGGTGGGCGCGCCGGGCCCGGCGAAGAGGGGGGCGCCGTCGTCCCCGCCGGCCACCGCCGGCGCCAGGTAGACCACGTAGCGGTCCACCAGCCCGGCGGCGTGGAACCCGTGGGCCACCCGGGGCCCGCCCTCCACCAGGAGCTGGAGCACGCCCCGGGATCCCAGCTCGTCCAGGACGGCCCCCAGGTCGCCGGCGAGCTCCACCGCCGGCCGCACCCTGGCCCCCTCGGGGGCGCGCCCGAGCACCACCCGCAGGGGCTGGGCGGCCGGCGGCGGGTCCAGGCGGACGGTGAGCTCGGGGTCGTCGGCCCGCAC
>JBOGGH010000380.1:0-3427 GCA_050743905.1 Acidimicrobiales bacterium | reverse complement strand
CTCCTGCCCCTCCTCGGTCATGTAGAAGAGCATGGTGGCGTCGCCGGCGAGCTGCTGGACGCCGGCGAGGCCGTCGTCGGCGGCGTTGAACCCGGCCTTCAGCATCCGCAGGGCGATCGGCGAGAGCGTGAGGATCTGGCGGGACCAGGCCACCGTCTCCTCCTCCAGCCGCGCCAGGGGCACCACGGCGTTGGCCAGCCCCCAGTCGAGCGCCTGGGCGGCGTCGTACTGGCGGCAGAGGAACCACACCTCCTTGGCCCGCTTCAGCCCGATCGACCGGGCCAGCAGGCCGGAGCCGTAGCCACCGTCGAAGCTGCCCACCTTGGGGCCGGTCTGGCCGAACCGGGCGTTGTCGGCGGCGATCGTGAGGTCGCAGACCAGGTGGAGCACGTGGCCGCCGCCGATCGCGTAGCCGGCCACGCTGGCGATCACCGGCTTGGGCAGGCGCCGGATCTGGATCTGGAGGTCGAGCACGTTGAGGCGGCCGATGCCGTGGCGGGCCACCTCGTCGTCCCCCAGGTAGCCGTCGTCGCCCCGTATCCGCTGGTCGCCGCCGGAGCAGAAGGCGTCCGGCCCCTCCCCGGTGAGCACCACCACCCCCACCTCCGGGTCGTCCCGGGCCTCGTTGAAGGCGTCGGCCAGCTCGAAGAGGGTCTGGGGGCGGAAGGCGTTGCGCACCTCGGGCCGGCAGATGGTGATCCGGGCTATGCCCTCCGCCGTCTCGTAGCTGATGTCCCGGTAGTCCCCGAACGGCTTGAAGGCGGGGAGGGGCAGGGCACGGAGGTCGTCGAGGGGGTCGTGCGGGCTGCCGCTGATGACGGTGTCCTCGGCCATGGCGACCTACGCTACCGGCCGATGCCCGAGCTCGTCGCCCTGGACCTGCCCGCAGGCCGGGGGTTCGTGGACGCGCTCCGGGCGGTCTGGGACACGGGCGACGCGGCGGCGCCCCTCGACCCCCGCCTCCCGGCGCCGGCTGCGCTCGCGCTGCTCGGCGCCCTCGCCCCCACCAGGGTGGTCGGAGCGGACGGGGCCATCACGGCGCTCCCCGGCGGGCGCCCGGTGGAGGAGGGCGACGCGCTGGTGGTGGCCACCAGCGGGTCCACCGGCGAGCACCGCGGGGTGGTGCTCACCCACGGCGCCGTGGCCGCCTCGGCCGCCGCCACCACCGCCCGCCTGGGCGTGGACCCGGCCCGCCACCGCTGGCTGGCCTGCCTGCCCCTGGCCCACGTGGGCGGCCTGTCGGTGGTCACCCGCGCCGTCCTCACCAGCACCCCGCTCACCGTGCTCCCGGGCTTCGACGCCGGCGAGGTGGAACAGCTCGGCCGGGCCGGCGAGGCCACGCACGTCTCCCTGGTGGCCACCGCCCTGCGGCGGCTGGACCCGGCGGCGTTCGTGACGGTCCTGCTGGGCGGGGCCGCCCCGCCCGGCGGCCTGCCGCCCAACGTGGTCACCACCTACGGCCTGACCGAGACCGGCTCGGGCGTGGTCTACGACGGCACGCCCCTCGACGGCGTGGAGCTGGCCGTGGGCACCGGCCGCCCCGGCGAGGGCGAGGACGGTGAGATCCTGGTCCGGTGCCCCATGCTCCTCCGGGCCTACCGCAACGGCGCCGACCCCCGCGTCCCCGGGCCCGACGGGCGGGGCGGGTGGCTCCCCACCGGCGACGGCGGCCGCCTGGACGGCGGGGTGCTGGCGGTGGACGGCCGCCTGGCCGAGGTGGTGGTGACCGGCGGGGAGAAGGTCTGGCCGGTGGCGGTGGAGCGGGTCCTGGCCACCCATCCCCGTGTGGCCGAGGTGGCGGTGTGGAAGCGCCCGGACCCCGAGTGGGGCGAGCGGGTGGTGGCGTGGGTGGTGCCCGCCGACCACGCCGCGCCGCCGTGGCTGGCCGCCCTGGCCGAGCTGGCGGCGGCGCGCCTCTCGCCCTGGGCCGCCCCCAGGGAGCTGGTGCTGGCGGCGGACCTCCCCCGGACCCCCTCGGGCAAGGTCCGCCGGTCGGCGCTCGACATCGGGGGCCCGCCCCTACCATCGGACGGGTGAACCGCCTCGCCGAGGCCACCAGCCCCTACCTGCGCCAGCACGCCGCCAACCCGGTGGACTGGCTGCCGTGGGGCCCCGAGGCCATGGAGACGGCACGGCGGGAGGACAAGCCGCTGTTCGTCTCGATCGGCTACGCCTCCTGCCACTGGTGCCACGTCATGGCCCACGAGAGCTTCGAGGACGAGGCCACGGCGCGCGACCTCGCACGGTGGTTCGTCTCGGTCAAGGTCGACCGGGAGGAGCGCCCGGACGTGGACGCCGTCTACATGGCGGCGGTCCAGGCCATGAGCGGGAGCGGCGGCTGGCCCATGTCGGTCTTCTGCACCCCCGACGGGCGGCCGTTCTTCGCCGGCACCTACTTCCCGCCGGCCGACCGCCAGGGCGTTCCGGGGTTCCGCCGGGTGCTGGCCGCCCTGGCCGAGGCGTGGCGGGACCGGCGGGACGAGGTGGAGCACCAGGCGGACGCGCTGGCCGGCGCGGTGGCCCGGGACGCCGGCCTGGCCGACCGGCTGGCCGGCGCCGGGACGCCGCCGCCGCCGTTCCACGAGGCCCTGGAGCGGCTGGTGGCCCAGCTCGCCGAGGGGTTCGACCCCGAGTGGGGCGGCTTCGGCCCGGCGCCCAAGTTCCCCCGGCCCACGCTGGTGGAGCTCTGCCTCCGCCACCACCGGGCCACCGGCAGCGAAGCGTCGCTGGCCATGGCCACCACCACCCTCGACGCCATGGCGGCCGGCGGTATCTACGACCACCTGGCCGGCGGGTTCGCCCGCTACAGCACCGACCGCCGGTGGCTGGTCCCCCACTTCGAGAAGATGCTCACCGACCAGGCCCTGCTGGCCCGGGCCTACCTCCACGCCTGGCAGGCCACGGGCCGGGCCCACTACCTGCAGGTGGCCACCGAGACCCTCGACTGGGTGCTGGCCGACCTCGCCCGCGGCGACGGCCTCGCCTCGTCCGTGGACGCCGACGCCGGCGGGGTGGAGGGCGCCCACGCCACCTGGACCCCGGCCCAGGTCCGCAGCGCCCTCGACGCCGCCGGCCGGCCCGACCTGGTCCCGGCGGCGCTCGAGTGGTACGGCGTCACCGAGGCCGGCAACTGGGAGGGCACCACCGTCCTGCGGCGTCCCCCCGGCGCACCGCTGGCCCGGCCCGGCCCGGTGGAGGAGGCCCGGCAGCTCCTGCTCGAGGCCCGCCGGCGGCGGACCCAGCCGGCGGTGGACGGCAAGGTGCTGCTCGAGTGGAACGCCATGGCGGCAGCGGTGCTGGCCGAGGCGGCGGGCGCCACTGGGCGGACGGACTGGGGCCGGCGGGCGGCGGCGATCGCCGGGCACCTGGTGGCCGCCTTCCGGGGGCCCGACGGGCGGTGGCGGCGGACGCCCGGTGGGACCCCGGC
>JBOGGH010000379.1:0-3429 GCA_050743905.1 Acidimicrobiales bacterium | reverse complement strand
GCCCGGGGGTGGTCCCGGCCGGCGTGCCCCGCCAGAGAGGAGCGACGTGATGCCCGACTACGAGTTCGTGAGCTACGAGGAGCTCGAGGAGGGCCGCGTGGCCCGCATCCTGCTCAACCGCCCGGACACCCGCAACGCCCAGAACCGGGGGATGCTGGTGGAGCTGGACGACGCCTTCCGCCGGGCCGAGCAGGACGACGAGGTCCGGGTGGTCATCCTGGGCGGCGTGGGGCCGCTCTTCTCCTCCGGCCACGACATGGGCTCGTCCAAGGCCCGGGAGGAGTACGGGCAGCACCCCACCTACAAGACGAACGGGGGCGCCCGGAAGGGCACCGAGCAGATGATGCTGCAGGAGTGGCACTACTACTTCCAGAACACCCTCCGCTGGCGGAACCTCCGCAAGATCACCGTCGCCCAGGTGCAGGGGACGGTGTACGCCGCCGGCCTCATGCTGATGTGGGCGTGCGACCTCATCGTCGCCGCCGACAACGTCTTCTTCGCCGACGTGGTGGGCACCCGCCTCGGGATGTGCGGCGTCGAGTACTTCGGCCACCCTTGGGAGTTCGGGCCCCGCAAGGCCAAGGAGCTGCTGCTCACCGGGGACGCCATCGACGTCCACGAGGCGCACCGCCTGGGCATGGTGAGCAAGATCTTCCCGGTGGACCAGCTCGAGGACCGGACGCTGGCGCTGGCGCGGCGCATCGCCGAGCTGCCCACCATGACGGCGCTGCTCATCAAGGAGTCGGTGAACCAGACGGTGGACAACATGGGCTTCTACAACTCGCTGCAGGCCTGCTTCACCCTGCACGAGCTGAACCACGCGCACTGGGCCGTGCAGCACGAGAACAAGTACCCGGTGGCGTTGCCGGAGGACGGCGTCGCCGACTGGCGCAACGCCCCGCCGGTGCGCCTGGCCGTCCCCGACGCCGTCGAGGGGCCCACGCCGGGCGGCTGAGGGGGCCGGCGGTGTACCTGCGCGACCTCGCCGCGTCACGCCCCGACCACCCGGCGGTGGTGATGGGGGGATCGGGGCGGCGGGTCACCTACCGCGAGCTGGACGAGCGGTCGCTGCGGTTCGCCCGGGTGCTGGCCGGGCTGGGCCTGCGGCGCGGGGACCACTACGCCGTGATGATGGAGAACCACCCCGCCTACTACGAGGCGGTGTGGGCGGGGCTCCGGTCCGGCCTGTACGTCACCGCCGTCAACTCGCACCTCACGGCGGCCGAGGCCGGGTACATCGTGGACAACTGCGGCGCCCGGGTGGTGGTCACCAGCGACGCGCTGGGCGACCTGGCGCAGGGGCTGGTGGCGCACACCCCCGGGGTGGAGCACCGCCTCTCGGTGGGCGGGGCGCCGCCGCCCGGCCACGAGGACTACGAGGCGGTGGTGGCGGCCCACGAGCCGGAGCTCCCCGGCGGCGAGCAGCGTGGGATGGTCATGCTGTACTCGTCGGGCACCACCGGCCGGCCCAAGGGGATCGCCTTCCCGCTCCCGCCGGCCGACGGGCCGCTGGGGGAGTGGGAGATCGCCGAGCACAGCCGGGCCCGCTACGGCTGGGGCGAGGACATGGTGTACCTGGGCCCGGCGCCCCTGTACCACGCCGCGCCGCTCCGGGTGTCGCTCGCCGTGCAGTGCGTGGGCGGCACGGTGGTGGTCATGGAGCGGTTCGACCCGGCCGAGGCGCTGGCGCTCATCGAGCGCGAGCGGGTGACCCACTCCCAGTGGGTCCCCACCATGTTCGTGCGCATGCTGAAGCTGCCCGAGGGGGAGCGCCTGCGCCACGACCTCTCCAGCCACCGGCTGGCGGTGCACGCGGCGGCGCCGTGCCCGGTGGAGGTGAAGGAGCGGATGATCGAGTGGTGGGGGCCGATCGTGGAGGAGTACTACGCCGGCACCGAGCACATCGGCAGCACCTCGATCACCTCGGCCGAGTGGCTCGAGCACAAGGGGTCCGTGGGTCGGCCGACGCATGGCGCGGTGGTCCACGTCTGCGACGACGAGGGGCACGAGGTGCCGGTGGGCGAGACCGGGACGGTGTACTTCGAGGACAGCTCGGCCACCTTCGAGTACCACGGCGACCGGGCGAGGACCGAGAGCTTCCGGCACCCCGGGCACCCCGGGTGGCGCACTCTCGGCGACGTGGGCCGGCTGGACGCGGACGGCTACCTCTACCTCACCGACCGCAAGGCGTTCATGATCGTCTCGGGCGGCGTGAACATCTACCCGCGGGAGATCGAGGACGTGCTGGTGGCCCACCCCCGGGTGGTGGACGCCGCGGTGTTCGGCGTCCCGGACCCGGACATGGGCGAGGCGGTCATGGCCGTGGTGCAGCCGCTCGACCCCGAGGACGGCGGCGACCGGCTGGAGGACGAGCTCCGCGCCTGGTGCGGGGAGCGGCTGGCCGGCTACAAGCGGCCGCGCTCCTACGAGGTGGTGGCGCGGCTGCCCCGCCTGGACAACGGCAAGCTGTACAAGGCGGGCCTGCGCGAGCGCTACTGGCGGGGCCACGCCACGAGGCTGGTGTGAGGGAGGCTGGTGTGAGGGAGGCGCCGTGGACCTGAACCCGTCCCCCGAGCAGCAGCAGCTCGTGGACACCTTCTCGGCGCTCTACGCCAAGGAGGCCACCCCGGCGCGGGTGCGCGCCGCCGAGCACGCCGGCCACGACCCTGAGCTGTGGGAGCGCCTCGTGGCCACGGGGGTCCTGGCGATGGCGGTCGGCGAGGGCTCGGGGGGCTGGGGGGCCACGCTGCTCGACCTGGCGTTGGTGGCCGAGCAGCACGGTCGCCACCTCGGCCCGGCGCCGCTGCTGGAGGCCCAGGTGGCGGCGCGCCTGCTGGAGCGGGCCGGCACCGCTCCGGCCACGGCGCTGCTGGAGCGGGTGCTGGCCGGCGACGAGCTGGTGACGGTGGCGCTGCACGGGTCGGACCGCGGCGTCCTCCGCCTGGTCCCGGCGGGCGCCGTGGCCTCCCGCGTGCTCGCCGTGGTCGACGGGCGCCTCCTCTCGGTGGACGCCGCCGGGGGCGCGCCGGTGACCAACATCGGCTCGTTGCCGCTGGCCGACGTGCCGGTGGCCGGCGCCCACGAGCTGGCCGGGGGCGACGCCGCCGTGGCGGCCCACCAGGTGGCGCTGGACGAGTGGGCGGCCCTCATGGCCAACGCCGTAACCGGGCTGGCCGCCCGGGCCCTGGAGATGGGGGTGGCCTACGCCAAGGAGCGCCACGCCTTCGGGGTGCCGATCGGCTCCTTCCAGGCGGTGGCCCACGGCCTGGCGGACGCGGCCACCGCCGTGGACGGGAGCACGCTGCTCGCCCGGGAGGCGGCGTGGGCGGCGGGCGAGGAGCCCGGGCGCGCCCGCGAGCTGGCCGCGCTGGCCTTCGGGTTCGCCACCGAGACGGCGCGCCAGAGCGCGCTGCGCAGCCTCCACTACCA
>JBOGGH010000378.1:0-3445 GCA_050743905.1 Acidimicrobiales bacterium | reverse complement strand
TCGGCGCGAAGTGCTTCGAACCGCCTCCCACATTGCCAACCGAGCTTCCTCCCTGATGGGGTGCAACGACCCCAGGGCAGACATTGTGCAAGAAGGCGCTGGTGGGTGGGTTTCCAGCCTTGTCAAGGATGGACGTCGAAAGGACCCATCCGTTCGGGACGGTCAGGTTGGGCGCTGCGACCTTCACTCCCGACGGAGTCATCACAAACCCGCCGAACGCATTCGGCCCGAGCTTCAGGCTCTTCGTGAGTGGTGACTCGAAGTGGGGGCGGATCCAGAAGGTCACGGCGAAGCGCACCCCTACAAACGCAGCGAGGGTCGTCGCCATGGCTGGGAGGGTCCGCCGGAAGAGGAGGCCGGTCGTCACCCCGAGGGCGAACGCGAACAGTGCGTAGCCGAAGGGCACGATGCCGAATATCCCGAACAGAGAGGGCGAGAACCGGTTCTGGCTCACGACGTTGATCGGGTTGGCCCACCACGCCACCATGAGGCCGAGCCCGCCGGCCAAGACGCTGCTGACCAAACCAACGAGGGCGAGCTTGACCGTGAGCCACCGCGCCCGGGTGACGCCCTGGGTCCAGGCGAGGCGGAAGGTCCCAGTCTCGAGCTCACGGGCGATGAGCGGCGCGCCGAAAAAGATGCCGATGAGGGCAGGGGCAACCAGCAGCACCGCCATGAGGGCGCTCTGCAGGCCGGCGTCGGTAGTCGTGACCTGGCTCGGCGAGGCGCGATAGACGTCGACGAGGTGCGGACCGGTGACCGCCAACACCACCGCCACGACGACAAGCGCCCCGATGCCGACGGCTGCTTCGGTGTGGAACTGGCGCCAGGCGAGGCGGATCATCGCACTGCTCCCACGAGGGTCGGCGACTGGGCGCCGTTCCCCGTCGCACGGCTCATGTAGGCGAGCACGAGGTCCTCGAGGTCCAGCTGCTCGACGGTCCATGCGGGGTCGAAGATCGGCTCGTCGTGTCGGATGACGAGCGTGCTCTGACGCTCGGCGTCGCTCCGCTCGATGACCTCCCAATCAGTGGGTAGACGCAGACCGTTCCGCCGCGGTGCACTCAGCCGATGATGGGCGGCGAGCAACGCATCGATCTCTCCAGCAACCTGGACCCGAGACGCGACGAGCACGACCAGGTAGTCACAGACCCGTTCGAGGTCGGCCACGAGGTGCGAGGAAAGCACCACGCTCACCCCGTGCTCGACGACGATTGCCATCAGGGCCTGGAGGAACTCGCGCCGTGCCAGGGGATCGAGGCTGGCGACGGGCTCGTCCAGGATGAGCAACTCTGGCCGCTTGGCGATCGCCAAGGTAAGGGCCAATTGCGCCCGCTGGCCGCCCGAGAGCGTGCCGGCCTTCTGGCGAGGGTCCAGGCCGAGGTGCGTGATGCGCTGTTCGGCGAGCGCCTGGTCCCAGGTCGGGTTGACCCAGCTCCCGAGGTGCAGATGGTCGGCGACCGACATGGCGGCGTAGAGGGGCGTGTTCTGGGCGACGAAGCCGACCCGGGCGAGCTGGTCGGGGCCATCGGCTGGGCGGTGCCCGAGCACCTCGATCCTGCCCGCACTCGGCTCGAGCAGCCCGACAGCCAGATGGAGCAGCGTCGTCTTGCCCGCCCCGTTCGGCCCGACCAGGCCGACGATCTTGCCGCCCGGGATCGAAAGCGTGCACTCCGAGAGCGCCACACGCCGGCCGTAGCGCTTGGTGAGCCCGGCGGTCTCGATGGCCGCGGTCACGCTACGCCCTCGTGAGCGGAGGACCGAAAGCTGTCCTGGAACAACGCCTCGATGCTTTCGTCGTCGAGGCCGGCGCGGCGGGCCTTGGCCAGCCACCGCAGCAGGTCCTGGCGAAGCGGCCCGTGGGCGGCGAAGGACCCGTCGCCGAGCGTGGCGGTGACGAAGGTGCCGATACCCGGTCTCGGGGCGACGAGCCCTGCGTGTTCGAGCTCCTTGTAGGCCTTGAGCACCGTGTTGGGGTTGATGGCCAGGCGCTCCACCACCTCCTTCACCGTCGGCAGTTGGTCGGCGACCTGCAGCATGCCGAGCCGGAGCGCGCGGCGTACCTGGCGCACGATCTGCTGGTAGGGCGAAAGACCCGAGCGCGGGTCCAGGTGGAACTCGATCACCCTCATCCTCCGATTCATCTAGGGGACTAGATGATTACCTACCAGCATCGCAGTGTCAAGCGCGCTGCGCAGATCGCCCCGATCTGGTTCACAGGCGGCACGGATGGTCCTCGCCCGGATCGACGCAGAGCGACGGCTCTTTCGTGCTCGTTGGCGTCGACGTCATCTCGATGGCGCTCAGAACGTGCACGCCGATCGCCCCGGTCGCCCGAACGCTCGATGCGGTCCGCGTAGCGGAACCAGACCTGCAGGTCCGCGGCAGGATCGCCGAATCCGGCGCGCGGAGAGCGCCGCTGCGAACGACCGTTCTGTGGCGCTCTTGACCCTCACTAGCGTCAGGCATATCCTGACATCACCGTCAGGATTAGCCTGACACCCGTGGTGGTGAGGAGGAGACGCGTGTCGCAAACGGCAACCCCGGAGGCTCTGTGCTGTTCGTTCTGCACGAAGAGCCAGCTTGATGTGCTCAAGCTGGTTGCTGGCCCCGGCGTGTTCATCTGCAACGAGTGCGTGGACCTTTGCAATCAGATCATCACAGACGAGATGCAGCCCAAGGACGACTCCACACGGTCGGCCGCCGGACCCGCCGCAGATGGACCACCAGCCCTGAAGGTGTGGGATGGGCTGTCGGACGACGAGTTGCTCGCCGAGATGGTCCGCGCCCACGGCGCCCACCTGAACGTCGACCGGGCGGTCAAGCGCCACGTCGCGGCGCTCAGGGAGCGCGCCGTGAGCTGGGCACGCATCGGTGAGGCGCTAGGCATGACTCGTCAGTCGGCGTGGGAGCGGTTCTCCGGCGAGGAGTAGCAGGGCCCTTCTGCGCGGAACGAGATCCAGATCGGCCGCAGGGAACACTTCTGCGGCGACCGAGCGCTGGACGCAGACAGACCAGGAGCGCTGGACGGCTCTGAACCAGCCCGACGGATGTCCAGGTCGCAACGACCACGCCGCGGCACGCCCCCATCATGAACCGTACGGCTACGGGCGCGAGGCGTCGGTCGCGCCGAGTAGTGGTTGATGCGACTGCGGGTCGACCTCGCTTGACCCCGATTGGCTCGCCCGTACCCCGCCACTAGAAGTGTACCTCCGGGAGAGGGCCTTGCCGCAAGCCGCTTCGGCGTGCTGAGGATGTCACCTCTGTTGGGCCGTTCGGCCCGGCAGTTCTGGCAGCGAGAGGGTGTAGATGATCGAGCACGGGGTGGTGGTCGCCGGGGGCGGGCCGGCCGGGATGATGGTGGCGGCGGAGCTGGCGTTGGCGGGAGTCGACGCCGGAATCGTCGAGCGCCGCTCGGATCATGTGTTGGTGGGTTCGCGAGCTG
>JBOGGH010000377.1:0-3449 GCA_050743905.1 Acidimicrobiales bacterium | reverse complement strand
TGCCACGCCAGATCGAGATCATCGGTGAAGATCTCCAGTCCTTCGATGGCCCGTCGAACGGATGTCTCTTGGAGCTCCCACGGGCTGACAGGAGAAGGGACCGGCACGGCTCGCCCGGTCACCGCCAGGACGTCGCGGAACGACATCGGGTGGAGCAGCCGGGACCGCAACGACGTCTGCGTCCCTGCGCGGCCGGCGAACAGGTCTCGCTCCACTTCGGCGTCAGGGTCCCACGAAGACCCGGTGCACACAACCGTCTCGGCTCCGAGTCGCGTGTTGTCTCGGAGGTACTTGACCTGCTCCGTCCACCCGTGGATCCCGGTCACCTCGTCGAGGAGCCAGATGTGAGGGGCCTCCTGCACCGATCGGGTGAGCTCCCGTCCGATCTTGATGGCACGTCCGAGGTCCCGTGCTCGCATGCCATCGGCGGGCAGGTACACGAGCTGGCGGGTGTCAAATCCCTGACGGCGGCAGAGGTGGAGCGCGGTGTCCTTCAGCAGGACGGACTTGCCGACCCTGCGGGGTCCCCGGACGACGACGAGCTTGTCGTCGACGTGCTCCTCCGCGATGTCGTCGAGGAGACGGGACCTGTAGCCCAGGTCTACTCGGTTCCTGGCGCTCAGCATGGGGTCCGAGGTGGCCCACGCATCAGGGTCTGATCCGGTGGCAGCCGATCTCCACCATGGGTTGCACTCCGTGAGGCGCTCCCTCAGCTCGTCATCCCGCACTCTACGAGCGTACCAGAACCGGGGGGGTGTTAGCGCTATAGACGTACCAAAACCGGGGGGGTTGTGGGTCTACTGACGCACCAGATGCCCGGACCAGAGCCCCTTGAGCTCGCGCCCACAGCTCATCAGCGAGGTCCTGGCCTCCGAGGCCGCCTCATGGCCTTGGGACCAAGAGGACGTCCCCTACCATGCGCCCCCCGGCACCGCACTACCAGAGGGCCGATGCCTGGCACGTCGCGTCGATCAATGACCGTTCCTGTGGGCCGATGGCGTGAGCTGGGCGTTCGTCGCCCCAGTCCTCATCCGGTCCCAAAGGGCACCGCCGGGGCCGACCCCGGGGCGGGGCCGGCCCCGGTCGGGCCCGACCCGGCTGACGCCCGTGTCAGGGCCGGGACCAGGGGCTACGATCCCGGGGGATGGGGCCGACCGACAGCGGACGTGACGCAGGAGGAGGCCGGCCCACGAGGAGCGAGGCGCCGGCCAAGAAGCGCGCCGCCGCCCGCAGCGTCTCGGCCAAGAAGCGGGCGACGACCGCCGCCCGGGCGCGGAGCACCGAGCGGCTCACCACCGGGGGCACCCTCCCCTTTGCCGGGTACCTCGAGCCGGGTGGGGGCCCGGCCAGCCGGCGGGCGCTCCGGAACCAGGGCCGCCGCACCATGCGGCGCCTGCTGGACGCGGCCATGCAGGCCTTCGACAGCCGCGGCTACCACGCCACCCGGGTGAACGACGTGGTGGAGATCGCCAAGACCTCCCACGGCACCTTCTACCTCTACTTCTCGAACAAGGAGGACCTGCTGCGCGCCCTCGTGGCCGAGGCGGCGGCCGAGGCGGCGGAGGTCTACGGGGTCATGGCCGACCTGCCGGCCGAGTCGCGGGACTGGGAGCACCTCCGGGAGTGGGTGGCCCGCTACTCGGCGTTCTGGGCCCGGTACGCGCCGCTCGTGCGGGCCTGGACCGACCTCGCCGCCATCGACCCGGATCTGGAGGGCCAGATCCGCTACAGCGTCCGGTCCATGTCGGGCGCCCTGGCCCGGCAGGTGGCGGACGGGGACCGTGCGGACGACGGGGTGGATCCCGAGGTGGCCGGCATGGCGGTGCTGGCCATGCTCGACCGCTTCCACTACCTGCGCGAGTTCCTGGGACGGCCGGTGGACGACGCCGCCATCGACACCCTGACCACCATGGTCCACCGGTCGCTCTTCGGCGGCGAGCCGGCGGCGACAGACCGCGCCTGACCGCAGGGCGGCGCCCCGGCCACCCCGGCTCAGATCCCCAGGCGCCCCGTGGTGAGTCCGGCGTGGAAGCCGCCGTCGTTGTAGACGTTGGTGCCGGTGATGTAGGAGGCGGCGTCGCTGTTCAGGAACACGAGCAGGTGGGCCTGCTCCTGCGGGTTCGAGTTGCGGCCGAGCGGCTTGGGGAAGGCGTCCATGAACTCCTTGCCCATGTACTCCTCGAACGACGGCATCATGGGCGTGTCCGTGGGGCCCGGGCTGGTGCAGTTCACCCGGATGCCCAGGGACGCCAGGTCGAGGGCGGCGTGCATCGTCCAGACGATGATGACCTGCTTCGAGAAGAGGTAGCCCTCCCCCACCAGCTCCGGCCGCGCCTCCAGCCACTCCCGGGCCGCCGCCGGGCCCTCGGTGGCCAGCAGCTCGGCGATGACCTCGAGCATCTGCTCCCACCCGATCCCACCGGCCGACGAGATGGTGGCCACCGCGCTCCCCGCCGGCATGAGCGGTGCCACCTGCTCGGTCAGGTGCCGGGCGGCCACGAAGTTGACCAGCATGGTATCGAGGCCGGAGTGGGGCGGCCCGGGCAGCCCGGCGCAGTTGAACAGCGCGTCCACGCGGCCGCCCACCGTGGCCACCGCCCGGTCGATGGAGGCGGTGTCCCGGAGGTCCACCTGGTGGAAGCCGGCCACCTTGGCCGTCGGCTCCTTCAGGTCGAGGACGTGGATCTCCGCCCCCAGGTCCAGCAGGTCGTCCACCACGGCGGCACCCATGCCGGTGCCCCCGCCTCCACTGACCACCACTCGCTTGCCCTCGTAGCTCCACGGGATCGGCACGGCCGCTCGTCTCCTCTCTCTCCACGCGCCGGGACGCACGCCCCGGTCGCACGGCACGTCGGACCCCCGCCGGCCGCCGGCCCCCATCCCAGCCGAGCACCGGCGGCTCGGTCAATCCGGCACCCTGCCGAAGACCTGGTCGAAGATCCCGTCCACCCCGGAGCCGTGGAGCGTCATGCCGCCGTCGACCACCAGGTTGACGCCGGTGACGAACCGCGCCAGGTCCGAACAGAGGAACACCACCACCCGGGCCACGTCCTCCGGCTCCCCGAGCCGCCCGAGGGGCGTGGTGCGCTCGTAGCGCGCCACCTCGTGGGGGAAGCCGGACAGCAGCGGCTCGGTCATCCTGGTCCGGATCATCCCCGGCGACACGGCGTTGACCCGGATGGACGGGCCGTACTCGAGGGCCGCCGAGGCGGTCAGGGCGGCCACCCCGGCCTTGGCCGCCGCGTAGGGCCCCTCCCCGGCCGCCGGCCGGACCCCGCTGATCGACGCCGTGCTCACGACGGCCCCACCGCCGGCCGCCCGCAGGTGCGGCACCGCCGCCCGGAAGCCGAGGTACACGCCGGTGAGGTTGACCCGCACCAGCCGGTCCCACTCCTCGGGGGCCCACTCGTGGAGCGGCGTCATGCTCCCAGCACCGGCGTTGTTGAAGA
>JBOGGH010000376.1:0-3476 GCA_050743905.1 Acidimicrobiales bacterium | reverse complement strand
CTGCTGGACCTCGCCGCCGGGGAGCCCAGCGCGGCGGTGGCGGCGAGGGTGCGGCAGGCCCGGGCCTCGGCCGGACGGCGCGGCGCGGCGGCCAACGCCGACCTCGGTGCCGGCGAGCTGGACCGGCACGCGCTCCTGAGCCCCGGTGCCCGGGCGATGCTCGAGGGGCAGCTACGCGCCGGGCGGCTCAGCGCCCGGGGGTTCCAGCGGGTCCGGCGGGTGGCCCGCACCATCGCCGACCTCGCGGGCGGGGCGCCCGAGCTCGGCGAGGGCCACGTGGCCGAGGCGCTGGCGCTGCGGGCCGGGCGGGACGCCGTGGGCATCGACGGATGAGGTGCCGTACGTGCTCCCGCCCGGACCCGGAGGTCGCCACGGCCCTCCGGCCCCGGGCTCGGGTACGGTGCGGGCCCATGATCGCCCAGCTCGCGCCGGCCGTCGACGGCGTCCGCCTCTCGCTGCACGTGCTCGCCGCCACCGTGTGGGTGGGCGGCCAGGTCACCATGGTGGGGCTGCTCCCCACCGTGCGGGGCCTCGGCGGGGACGCCCCGCAGCGCGCCGCGAGGGCCTTTGCCCGGTTGAGCTGGCCGGCCTTCGCCGTCCTCCTGGCCACCGGGATCTGGAACGTGGCGGCGACCGGCAGCGGCCAGTCCACCGCGTGGCAGGTCCTCCTGGGGGTGAAGGTCGCCGTAGTGGTGGTCGCCGGGCTGGCCGCGTGGCTGCACGGGCGGGCGACGAGCCGGGCCTGGCTGGGCATCTGGGGCGGCGTCACCGGCACCACCTCGGTGGCCGCGCTCGTGATGGGCGTCTTCCTCGCCGGTTGAGGCCGAGTGCCCGCGTCGCCCCGGACGGCGACGTCAGGGCTCGCGGGCGGCGGGCGGCTCCGCCCGGTCGCACAGCGGGCAGTCGAGCGGCGTGCCGAGGCGCGCCCCGCGCCCCGCCTCGTCCAGCACCCACGGCCGGAGCTGGAAGGGTGGCCGGTGGCGGACGTGCTGGCCGTGCCCGCAGTCGAGCTCGGCCACCCAGTCGCCCTCGTCGTCCTGACGGAACCCCACGATGTCCCGCTCCACGGGGCGGACGCTACCGCCCCCTCCGCCGGCTCACCGGTTGGTGCGGGCGGTGATGTGCTCGAAGAGCCCGGGCCGGACGCGGGTGCGCACCCCCTCGGCCCACGGCGCGTCCGCCTCGCCGGCGTCGAGGGCGGCCGCGGCGTTCAGCAGCATGCCGAAGGCGAGGAAGGACTTCACCGTCACCGCGTCGAGGCGGGCCTTGCCGGCGGCGGTGTCCCACATGCGGGCGAACCGCTCCTGTACCAGGGCCCGGACCTCGCGGTCCCCGCAGGCGGCGAAGCCCTGCAGTTGCAGCATGAGGGTGGTGCGGTCCGCCAGCGACTCGTAGTACTGCGCGCCCATCAGCTCCAGCGCGCGGAGGCCCCGGGCGCTCCCGGCGGCCTCGGCCATGCCGTCGGTGAGGCGGTCGAAGGCCGCGCCGACCAGCTCCAGGAACAGCGCCTTCTTGGTCCCGAACATCCGGAACACGTAGGCCTGCGTGATGCCCGCCCGGCGGGCCACCGCCTCGATCGACGCGCCGTGGAGCCCGTGGTCGGCGAACTCGCCGGCGGCGATCCCCAGGACCTGGGAGCGTCGCTCAGCCCCCCTCATGCGTGCGGCCACGGAGAAAAGATTAGTAGTTACTCACTACTAACTACTAGGATGGTGCCGTGAGCGAGGGTGAGGACGCGTGGGCGGGCCTGGCGGACCGGTTCGCGGACGAGGCGTACGCCACGGTGAAGGGGCAGGTGCGCACCGCGGTGATCCACCAGCACCTGCTGGAGCACCTGCCCCCGCCGCCGGCCGCCGTGCTGGACGTGGGCGGCGGCGCGGGCCACCAGTCGTTCCCGCTGGCCCGGGCCGGGTACGAGGTGACGCTGCTGGACCCGTCCCCAGCGATGCTCGAGAAGGCGCGGCAGCGGCTCGACCGCCTGCCCGCCGAGGTCCGGGACCGCGTGGCGCTCGTGGAGGGCGACGGCGAGCGCGCCGAGGAGGCGGTGGACGGCCGCCGGTTCGCCGGCGTCCTCTGCCACGGCGTGCTCGGCTACATGGAGCAGCCGGAGCCGCTGGTGGACCAGCTCTGCCGGTGCGCCGCCGCCGGCGGCACGGTCTCGGTCATGACCGGCAACGCCAGGGCGGCGGCCGTGCGCCCGGCCCTGGAGCAGCGGTGGGAGGACGCACTGGCGTCGTTCGACGCCAGGACCGAGGTCGGGGTGCTGGGCGTCCGGGGCCGTGCCGACACGGTGGACGAGGTGGGCGAGCTCATGCGGGCCGGCGGTGTGGAGCCGCTGTGCTGGTACGGGGTGTGGCTCTTTGTGGACTGGCTGGAGCTGGGCGGTGCCGAGCTGGACCCCGGCGACGCCGGCAGGGTGGCGGCCACGATCGCCGTGGAGCTCGAGGCCAGCCGGCGGGATCCCTACCGCCAGCTCAGCCGCGTCTTCCACCTGGTGGGTCGGAAAGGCCGGGCCTGACCGGCGCCCGGGCCGCCTCCGCCTACCGGCTGAGGTCGACCACCCGGAGGACGCCGAGGGTGCCGGCCGGGGCGACGGGGAGGCACCGGCGCACCGCGGACCCGACCAGCCGGGTGTGCACCTCGAAGCGCCGTTCGGTGACGGTCCGCTCCACCCCCACGACCAGCTCGCTCGGGGGTGGCGCCCGGTGCTCGAGGCTGGCCACGCCGATCGCCATGCTCATCTCCCTGAGCTCGGAGAGCTGCCGCACCTCCGCGTTCCTCACCGCGAGCAGGGCCCGGCGCGAGCCCCTGCGGGCGGCACCCCGCAGGTGGCCCACCCCCACCGCGAGCCGCACCGGCGCCCACCCCGCCCCGGCGAGCTTCAGCAGCTCGGCCCCGGACAGGCCCGTCGTGAACGGCTCGTCGACCGCCGGCACGCCCGGCACCGCCACCGCGGTCCCGGTGGCGGACACCTCGAGCACGGGGTACTCCGAGCCCCGCTCCGTCCCGAGGTGACGTGTCCGCAGGCCGACGCCGACCACCCCGTGGGCGCCGAGCGCCCGTGCCTCGTGGAGCAGGTCGGCGAGCACCAGGTCGACCAGGTGGAGCTCCCGCTGCTCGTGCACGACGAGCTCCCAGGACCAGCCGATGTGGCGTGCGGCGCGGTCGTGGGTCCCCACCCGCCAGTCGTGGACGTAGCCCCCGTGGCGGCGTGCGGTCACCGGGTCGTCCAGCGACGTGGGCTGCCACTGCCCGCCGGGAGGCGTGAGGCCAGCCCGCTTCCTGGTGCTGCGCGGCGGGAGCGCCACGCCCCACGAGTTGACCGACCCGGTCACGACGCCCACGGGCGAGAAGCCGAGCCGCCGGAGCGCCACGTCGTCCCGGACGGCCTGGCCGGAGGACCACGCGAGCCTCCCTCCGGCGATCCTGCGCCCGGCCGCCTCCGGCAGCCGGGCGACGGTGGCGGGCGCCGGCAC
>JBOGGH010000375.1:0-3483 GCA_050743905.1 Acidimicrobiales bacterium | reverse complement strand
GACCTCCCGGCCGCGGCGGGCCTCGTTGGCCGCCGCCGCCGCCTCGTCCAGGCCCCACTGCTCCAGGGCCGAGAGCCGGTCGTTCCGCAGGCACTGTTGGGGGAGCGCGGCCAGCGCCGCCGCCAGCTCCACGGCCGCCCCGAGCGCCTGCCCCGGGGGCACCACGCGGTTGGCCAGCCCCATGGCCAGCGCCTCCTCAGCGCCCACCGGCCGGCCGGTGAGGATGAGGTCCATGGCCCGGGAGTGGCCCACCAGGCGGGGCAGCCGAACGGTCCCGAGATCCACCAGCGGCACGCCGAACCGCCGGCAGAAGACGCCGAACACGGCGTCCGAGGCCGCCACCCGGAGGTCGCACCACAGGGCCAGCTCCAGGCCCCCGGCCACGGCGTAGCCCTCCACGGCGGCGACCACCGGCTTGGACAGCGTCATGCGGGTGGGGCCCATGGGTCCCGGGCCGTGGAGGGGCACCGGCCGCCGGCCGCCGTGGCCGAGCGCCGTGAGGTCGGCCCCGGCGCAGAAGGTGCCGCCCGTGCCGGTGAGCACGGCCACGTGGGCGGCGGGGTCGGTGTCGAAGGCGGCAAAGGCCTCCCGCAGTGCCGCCGCCGTGGCGCTGTCCACGGCGTTGCGCACGGCCGGGCGGTCGATGGCCACCACCGTGACCGGCCCCTCGCGGGTGACGGTCACGGTGGGCGGCGCCGGCGGTGCGCCGGGCGGCGGGGGCGTGTCCTGGGTTCCCATCGCTTCCAATTCTCGCACGGCCGGTGGCGGGTCCATGCCGCGGCGCCGGGGCCGCCGGCCCGTCGCCCGGACGCCGCCCGGACGCCGCCCGGAAATCTTGACCAACTGAGTCGACAATTGCCGGGACCTCCGCTAGGGTGGCTGGGACGACCCGACGAGGCCGCGGCACGTGCCCGCGTGGCGGCCCACGCGAACAGGAGGACGGAGACATGGCGGTTCGACTGGGAGACACCGCTCCCGACTTCACGGCCGACACCACCGACGGGACCATCAACTTCCACGAGTGGCTCGGCGACAGTTGGGGGATCCTCTTCTCCCACCCCAAGGACTTCACCCCGGTCTGCACCACCGAGCTGGGCGCGTTCTCGAAGGCCAAGCCGGAGTTCGACAAGCGCAACACCAAGCTGATCGGCCTCTCGGTGGACTCGGTCGAGTCCCACAAGGGCTGGGCCGGCGACATCGAGGAGACCCAGGGCTCGGCGCTGTCCTTCCCGCTCATCGGCGACGAGGACCGGCAGGTGGCCGACCTCTACGACATGATCCACCCGAACGCCAACGACACCCTGACCGTGCGCTCGGTGTTCGTCATCGGGCCGGACAAGAAGGTGAAGCTGATCCTCACCTACCCGGCCTCCACCGGGCGGAACGTGGACGAGATCCTGCGGGTGGTGGACTCGCTCCAGCTCACCGCCGACTACCAGGTGGCCACCCCGGTCAACTGGAACGACGGCGACGACGTGATCGTGGCCCCGGCCATCCCGGACGACGAGGCCAAGACCCGCTTCCCCAAGGGCTTCACCGCCCTCAAGCCCTACCTGCGGGTGACCCCCCAGCCCAACAAGTAGAGCCCAACACGTAGCCGGGTCCTCCCGGCGAGGGGCCGTCAGCCCCGTTGGCTCGCCACACGGTCGGCGCCGCCCTCACCGGGCGGCGCTGCCGCGTCGCGGCGAAGCGGCTGCTTCAGCACCTTGCCCGCCGGGTTGCGGGGGAGCGGCTCCTGGCGGAACCAGATCCGGCTGGGCACCTTGAACGCCGCCAGCCGGTCGCCCACGTGGCCGGCCAGCTCGTCGGCGGCCACCTTGTGGCCCGGCCGCAGCACCACCACCGCGCACACCTCCTCGCCGAGGGTGGGGTGGGGGACGCCCACCACGGCGCACTCCCCGACCGCCGGGTGCTCGTAGAGGACGTCCTCGATCTCGACCGAGTACACGTTCTCGCCGCCGCGGATCACCACGTCCTTGGTCCGGTCCACGATGAAGATGAAGCCCTCCTCGTCCACGCGGGCCACGTCGCCGGTGTGCAGCCAGCCCTCGGTGAAGACCTCGGCCGTCTCCTCCTCGCGGTGCCAGTAGCCGCGGACCACCTGCGGCCCCTTGACCCACAGCTCGCCGGTGACCTCCGGCCCGGTGGGCAGCGCGGCGGTGGGCACCGGCCCGTCGAAGCCGTCGGGCACGATCGCCACGTCGGTCACCGGCACCGCCGGCCCCACGCTGTCCGGCAGCCGCACGTAGTCCTCGCCCGTGTTCATGGCGGTGAGGGCCGAGGTCTCGGTGAGGCCGTAGCCGTTGCCCGGCTGGCCGGCCGGGAAGTGGCGCCGGATGCGCCGGACGAGCTCGGGCGGGGCCGGCGCGCCGCCGTAGGAGACCGATCGGACCGAGGACACGTCGCGCCGGGCGAGGTCGGGCGAGTCCAGGATCCGCATCACCGTGGTGGGGACGCCGCCGAAGGTGGTGATCCGCTCGCGCTCTATGAGCTCCAGCGCCCGCTCGGGGTCGAACCGGCGCATCATGACCAGCTTCCCGCCGGCGGCGGCGTTGGTGATCATCACCGCGTGGCAGCCCGTGGCGTGGAAGAGGGGCACGGTCAGCAGGTAGCTGTGCTGGTCGCCCGGCGCCGTGTCGGTGAGCGAGGTGCCGTAGCGCAGCTTGTTCCGGGTGTTGACGAAGAACAGGTTCATCAGGTTGGTGCACGTGTTCCGGTGGGTGCCCACCGCGCCCTTCGGCCTCCCCGTGGTCCCCGAGGTGTAGAAGATGGTGGCGTCCTGGTCCGGGTGGAGGGCGACGTCCGGTGGCACGGCGTCCGCGGCCACGTCGCCGAGCGCCTCGGCGTAGGGCACCTCGCGGCTCCCAGGGCCGCCCAGGGACACCGGCCGGTCCCGGTGCTCGCCGGCCACCACGAGCTCCCGGAGGTAGGGGAGCGCGCCGAGGTGGGGTCGCAGCCGCGCCGCCCGCTCCTCGTCCACGAAGGCGAGCACCGAGCCGGAGTCCGAGAGCCCGAAGGCCAGCTCGTCCCCGGTCCACCAGGCGTTCAGCGGGACCGCCACCGCGCCGGCCACGGTGACGGCCCAGAACGCCGTCACCCACTCGGGCAGGTTGCGCATGGCGATGGCCACCCGGTCCCCTGTGGCGACCCCGAACCGGTCGCGCAGCCGGTGGGCCAAAGTGGCGGCCGTCCGGTAGTGGCGGGCGAACGAGGTGCGCTCGTCCTCGTAGACCAGGAAGTCGGCGTCGCCGTGGGCCAGCGTGAGGTCGAGCACCACCCGGAGGGTGGCCGGCGCCGCCCTCCAGGTCCGGGTGGGCACCCCGCGGATCGCCACCTCCTCCATCTCGAAGAGCTGCCCGGGGGCGGTGAGGGTGGCGGTGGCCTCGGCCAGGGTGGGCACCGGCCCCTCGGTGGTGGTGGTGGAAGTGGCGGCAGTGGTGGAAGTGGTGGCGGCGCCGGTGGCGTCCTCGGCAGTGTCAGTCA
>JBOGGH010000374.1:0-3488 GCA_050743905.1 Acidimicrobiales bacterium | reverse complement strand
GCCCCGACCCGGCCTCGGCGGTGGCCGCCTTCGAGGCCCTGGGCGGCCCGGTGGTGGTGAAGGGCTGCTCGGCCGGGGCCACCCACAAGTCCGAGCTCGGCCTGGTCCACCTGGGCCTGGCCGACGCCGCCGCCGTCGCCGCCGCCGCCGTCCTCTGCCTCGAACGGCTGGCCGCCGCCGGCCTCGATCCGGCCGGCGTGCTGGTGGCGCCGATGGTCCGGGGTGTACGGGAGGCGCTGCTCGGTGCCCACCTCGACCCGGTCTTCGGCCCGGTGGTGGCGGTGGGGGCCGGCGGCACCCACGTGGAGGTCGTGCCCGACGTGGCCCTCCTGCTGCCCCCGTTCCACGAGGACGACGCCCGGGCGGCCATCGCCGGCCTGGCCATGGCACCGCTGCTCGAGGGCGTGCGGGGCGAGCCGCCGGCCACAGTGGACGCCTGGGCCCGGGCGGCGGTGCTGCTGGGACGGGCCATGGGCGACCCCGGGCTGTCGCTGGAGGGCGTGGACGCCAACCCGTTCCTGCTGGGCCCCAGGGGCGTGGGCGGCGGGGTGATCGTGGACGCCGTGGTCCAGGTGGGGCGGGCCGGCTGACCCGCCGGCGTCCCGAACTGGGACATCCAGGGGGCGTCCCGCCTTCTTACCCTGATCGAGAGCGGCGCCGCACGCCGGCGGACGCCTTGCCCACAGGAGGTCGCAGCATGAACGCGCCGTCCACGGCACCCGCCGAGGCCAGCAACCGTGACGTCGACGCCATCGTCATCGGCTCGGGCTTCGCCGGCCTCTACGCGCTCTACAAGCTCCGGAACGACCTGGGCCTCGAGGTCCACGCCTTCGAGAACGCCTCGGACGTGGGCGGCACCTGGTTCTGGAACCGCTACCCCGGCGCCCGGTCGGACACCGAGGTGAGCGCCTACTGCTACTCGTTCGACCGGGAGCTCTACGACTCGTGGCAGTGGAGCCAGCGCTACCCCCGCCAGCCGGAGATCCTCAGCTACCTGCAGCACTTCGCCGACCGGTACGACCTCCGCCGCAGCATCTCCTTCGACACCAACGTCACCCGGGCGGCGTTCGAGGACACGGCCTCGCGCTGGGAGATCACCACCGACACCGGCGAGCGATGGACCGCCCGGTTCCTGATCGAGGGGGTGGGGCTGCTGTCCTCCACCAACCTCCCGACCTTCCCGGGCCAGGAGCGGTTCCGCGGCGACGTGTACCACACCGCCCGCTGGCCCCACCACTCGGTCGACTTCTCGGACAAGCGGGTCGGCGTGATCGGCACCGGGGCCAGCGGCATCCAGGTCATCGCCGAGCTGGGGCAGGTGGCCGGCCACCTCACGGTGTTCCAGCGGACGCCGCAGTACGTGGTGCCGGCCCGGCACGGGCCCATCCCCGAGGACCTGCTGGACGAGATCCGGCGGGACTACGAGGGCTACTGGCGCAAGACGCTGGCCTCGGTCACCGCCTTCGGGTTCGAGGAGAGCGACGTGAGCGCGTCCTCGGTCGACGAGGCCGAGCGCGAGGCGGTCTTCGAGCGGGTCTGGAACAGCGGCGGCGGGTTCCAGTTCATGTTCGCCACGTTCAACGACATCGGCGTCAGCCCCGAGGCCAACGAGGCGGCGGCCGCCTTCATCCGCAGGAAGATCAAGGCCGTGGTCGAGGACCCCGAGGTCGCCGAGCTGCTCACGCCCCACGACCTCTACGCCCGGCGGCCGCCCTGCTGCGACGGGTACTACGAGACCTTCAACCGCGAGAACGTGAGCCTGGTGGACGTCAGGTCCCATCCCATCGTGGAGATCACCGAGAAGGGCATCAGGACCGACGACGCCGAGTACGAGCTCGACGTCATCGTGTTCGCCACCGGGTTCGACGCGGTGACCGGGAACTACCTCAAGTTCGAGCAGTACGGCCACGGCGGGGTCAGCCTGGCCGACCGGTGGCAGGAGCGGCCGGTCGACCACCTGGGGATGATGGTGGCCGGCTTCCCCAACATGTTCATGATCTTCGGCCCCATGGGACCGTTCACCAACCAGCCGCCGGCCCACGAGGCCCAGGTGGACTGGATCGCCGACGCCATCCGCTACGTGCTCGACCACGGCAAGGCCACCATCGAGCCCACCCACGAGGCCGAGCAGCAGTGGATGGACCTCTGCGACGACATCGCCTACGCCACCCTGTTCCCGCAGTGCGACTCGTGGATCAACGGGTCGAACATCCCGGGCAAGCCGGTGACCGTCATGTTCTACATGGGCGGCATGGGCGGCTACGTGGAGCACATGGAGGAGGCCGCGGCCACCGGCTACAAGGGCTTCCGGCTCGAACCGGCGGCGTGACGTGCCGGCGCGCCGGCGGCGCGGGCCCCGCGCTCCCCATGGCCCAATCTGCGACAGTTCGACGGTTGTCCGGCGTTTTAGCGTCGTTTCCGTGACGACGGACAGACCGCCGGACACCCCGGCGCCCCGCAGGACGGGGACGTAGCCGTGCCCGGGGGGGTGCGAGTCCCACGGTCGGTGACCACCATCGGCGGCGCGCTCGTGGTGCTGCTGGTGCTGTCCCAGTTGGTGGTCACCAGCCACTTCTTCGACCGCGCGTCGCTCTCGGTGCTGACCCCGCTCGTGGGCATCATGGCCATCCTCACCATCGGCCAGGCGCTGGTGATCGGCACCGGCGGCATCGACCTGAGCGTCGCCGCCGTGGTCACCCTGGTGGGCCAGATCGTGCTCAAGCAGTCCCAGGGCGACAACGCCGACCTGGCGGGATCCCTCGTGGCGTGCTTCGTGGTCTGCGTGGCGATCGGGCTGGTGAACGGCGTCCTCATCGAGGGCCTCCGCCTCAACGCCCTGGTGGTGACCCTGGCCATGGGCCAGCTCGTCACCGGGATCACCACAACCTACCGGGGGCAGGTGGCCCACTTCTCCAACGTGCCCTCGGACCTGGCCCACGCCGCCACCGCCAACGTCGCCGGGATCAGCTACCTGCTCATCGTGGCCGTGGGCCTGGCCGTCGCGGGGAGCTTCTTCCTCCACCGGGTCGTCGCCGGGCGGCGGCTGGTCCTGGCCAGCGCGGCCCGCCGCACCGCCGTGCTGGCCGGGCTCCGGGCCAACAGCTACCGCATCCTGGCCTACGTCATCGCCGCCTGCCTGTACGGCTTGGGCGGGGTCCTGCTGGCCGGCCAGGTGCAGACCCCCGACCTCTCGCTGGGCTCGCCCTACCTGCTGGCCACCATCGCTGCCGCCGTGCTCGGCGGGGCGGCCCTCACCGGCGGCCGGGTCAGCGTGGTGGCCACCCTCTTCGGCGCCGCCTTCCTCACCATCCTCGACTACGACCTCCAGGTCAAGGGCTACTCCGCCGGGGTCGAGACCCTGGCGCAGGGCGTTGCCCTGGTGGTGGCCCTGGCCGTGGCCTTCAGCCTCGGGCGGTGGTCCGGCGCCCTCTCCCGGTGGCGGCCCCGCCGGGACCGGGCGCCGGCGGAGGCGCCACCGGCCGGCGGCA
>JBOGGH010000373.1:0-3497 GCA_050743905.1 Acidimicrobiales bacterium | reverse complement strand
GGCCCGGGGCGCGCCGGGCCCCGTGGGCCGCCGTGGCCTCGGTGGGGATCTACGCCGTGCTCGGCCTCGTGGCCTACCGGCCGTCGTGGCCCGGCGGCGGGGGTCGCATCGTGGGATGCCCGTGCGGGGACGGCAGCGAGTCGGCGTGGTTCCTGGCGTGGACGCCCCACGCCGTCCTCCACGGCCTGGACCCCTTCTTCACCACCGCCGTCAACCACCCGGTGGGGGTCAACCTGGCGGCCAACGCCACCATGCCCCTGCTGGGCCTGCTGGCGCTGCCGGTCACCCTCACCGCCGGTCCCGCCGCCAGCCTGAGCCTGCTCCTCTGGGCGGCCTACCCGCTGTCGGCCGGGGCCATGTACCTGGTGCTCCGGCGGTGGACGGCCTGGGCGCCGGCGGCGTTCGCCGGCGGGCTCCTCTACGGCTTCTCGCCCTACATGGTGGGCCAGGGGCGGCTCCACCTGAACCTCGTGTTCGTGCCGCTGCCGCCGCTCGTCATGCTGGCCCTCTACGAGCTGGTGGTCCGCCGGCGGGGGGGCGCGCTGCGCTGGGGCGGCCTGCTGGGCGCGCTGGTGGCGGCGCAGTACCTCGTCTCCACCGAGATCCTGGCCACCACCGTGGTGGTCGCCCTGCTCGGCCTGGTGGTGCTGGCCGCCGCCCGGCCCCGGGAGGTGCTCCCCGCCCTCCGCCACGCCGCGCCCGGCGCCGGGCTGGCCGCCGGCATCGCCGCCGTGGTGGTGGCGTACCCCACCTGGGAGCTGCTGGCGGGGCCCCGGCGCTACCACCTGCCGCTGGCCTTCGTGGACCAGGTGTCGCTCCGCGGCGACCTCCTGGGGGCGGTGGTCCCCACTCGTTCGGCGTGGCTGTCGCCGGGCTGGCTGGCCCACCTGGGGGGCGCGGCGGCCGGCTCGGCCGGCGTGGTGGAGAACGGCACCTACCTGGGGGTGCCGCTGCTGCTCCTCGCCGGCTACCTGGCGGTGCGGTTCCGCCGGGACCGCTGGCTGCCCTACCTGCTGGCCATGGCCGCCTGCACCTACGTCCTGTCCCTCGGGCCGCACCTGACGGTGGGCGGCCACCGGACCGGCGTGCCGCTGCCGTTCGCGCTGGTGGAGCGGGTCCCCCTGCTGGAGCTGGCCACGCCGGTCCGGCTCTCGCTCTACACCGCCATGTTCGTGGCGGTGCTGGTCGCGCTGGGGCTGGACCACCTGCGGCGGGCGGTGGCGGCGCCGAGCCGGACCCGCCCCGGGCGGGCCGAACTGGTGGTGGTGGGCGTGGTGGCGGTGGCGGCGCTGCTGGCCCTGGTGCCCCGCTGGCCGGCGGCCACGTCGCCGTCCGGCGTGCCGCCCTACTTCACCGCCGCGGGCGTGGACCGCGTGCCGCCCGGGGCCACGGTGCTGGCCTACCCCTACCCGGTGCCGGGCCGGTCGCAGGCGATGCTCTGGCAGGCCGCCGCCGGCATGCGGTTCGCCATGCTCGGGAGCTACGCGCTCCACCCGGTGGCCGGCGGCCTGGCCTCCCAGTACCCCACGCAGCTCCGGCCGGCGGACGTCCAGCCCGCCCTCTACGCGCTGGAGGGCGCGGGCCCGCCGCCGTCCCCGCCGGTGCCGCGCCCCCGGCTGGTGGCCGACCTCCGCGAGCTGCTGGCCGACCAGCACGTGGCGGCGGTGCTGGTGGGCCGGCGCTCGCCGGGTGCCGGGGCCGCCGCGTCGCTGGTGGCGTCGGCGTTGGGGGAGCCGCCGGCCCGGAAGGGTGGCGTGGACGCCTGGTACGGCGTCCAGGACCGGCTGGCCCGAACCCGTTAGTTGACACTTACGTTAGGATAGGCTTACACTACTGCCATGGACACGGCCCTGAAGGCACTGGCCGAGCCCCGGCGGCGGGCGATCCTCCGCCTGGTCTGGGACGAGGAGCTGGCGGCGTCGGCGATCGCCGCGCACTTCGAGGAGGTCACCCGGTCGGCCGTCTCGCAGCACCTCGGGGTCCTGCGGGGCGCGCGCCTGGTGCAGGAGCGCCGCGACGGCACCCGCCGGCTCTACCGGGCCGACCACGGGGAGATGGCGCGCCTCCGGCGGTTCCTGGACGACTTCTGGACCACCAGCCTCGGCCGCCTGCGCGACGCCGCCGAGGCGGCCGAGTCCGCAGCGACCGCAGAGGCGGGAAGAGCACCGAGAGGGAGAGAGGAGCACGACGATGGCTGACCTCGTACGCGAGATCGTGATCGACGCCCGGCCGGAGACGGTCTTCGGGTTCCTGGTGGACCGGGACCGGCACCTGGCGTGGATGGGCACCGAGGCCGAGCTGGATCCCCGGCCGGGCGGCGCCTACCGGGTGCTGGTCCAGGGACGGCACCCCTCGGTGGGCGAGTTCGTGGAGGTGGTGCCGAACGAGCGGGTGATCTTCACCTTCGGTTGGGACGAGCCCGGCCACCCCATCCCGGCCGGCTCGACCACCGTCGAGTGCACGCTGTCGCCCGAGGGGGAGAAGACGCGCCTGCGCCTGGCCCACCGCGGGCTGCCCGAGGACGCGGTGGGCGACCACACCCAGGGCTGGGACCACTACCTCGACCGCCTGCAGGTGGTGGCCGTCGGCGGCACTGTTCCTCCGGACGCCCCGCCCGCCGGCTCGTAGCACCCGTCGGGGAGCAGGGGGGCCGGGGCGTCAGCCTGTGGCCGTGACCGACGTCACCCGCCACCCGCCGTCGGGGACCGCGGTGAGCTGGAAGCGCACCTCGCCCGAGGCTGTGTGCACCGCGGAGCGCAGCGTCACCGAGGTGAGCGAGCCACCCTGGACGGTCTCCACCACCGCCATGCTCCCGGCCGGCGACCCGCCGAGCCATGTGGGGACCGCCACCCCGGCGGCCAGTGCCGCCACTGTGGCGGTGCCGCCGGCGGTGAGGGCGTGGCGGAGGCCGAAGAGGAGCTCGAGGGCGTCGGCCTCGGCGGTGAGGGAGGACTGGGACGACGTCCACGCCGCCGTGGGCGCGCCGTCCACCGTGAGCTCGCCCATGGGCCACGGGTTGGCGGCCAGCGTGAGTGCCGGGGCCTGCAGCCCCTGGGGGAGCGCCACGGCGGGAAGGGACGGCCCGGCGGCCGGGGCCGGCAGGTGCCGCGGGCGGGTGGTGGAGGAGACGTAGCGGGCGACCACCAGGTACCGCTGCGGCGTGTACCACAGGGCGTCGGCCGGCCAGCAGGTGTCGAGCACCAGGCCGCCGGCGTCGGGGAGGGGCACCCGCTGCCCGGGCGCGGTGATCTCGTGGCGCACCACCTCGTAGTGGAGGGTGGCGCAGGGCTCCTCGTAGTCCAGGGCGTCACCGGCCTGGAGGCTGGCGTCGTGGCTGAGGTAGCCCACGTCGTGCCCGGCGATCAGCGCCGAGGCCCGCGGGCCGGGCCAGGCGGTGGACGGGTCGTGGCCGAGGGCCACGGCGAGCACGCTGTCGGAGAGGCCCTGCTGGACCGGCGCCGTGAGCTGCAGCGCCGGCACCACGAGCACCCCGGGGC
>JBOGGH010000372.1:0-3509 GCA_050743905.1 Acidimicrobiales bacterium | reverse complement strand
GAAGACCACTTCGGTGACATGGATTTCAAGCTCGCCGGCACCACCGCCGGCATCACCGGCTTCCAGCTCGACCTCAAGATCAACGGCCTGCCCATTGAAATCGCCCGGGCCGCCATCTTCCAAGCCCGTGACGCCCGCATCTCGATCCTCAAAATCATGCTCGCCGCGCTCCCCGCGCCCCGCGCCGACCTCAGCAAATACGCCCCGCGCATCCAGACCGTGCAGATCGATCCCGAAAAGATCGGCCTGCTCATCGGCCCGGGCGGCAAGACCATCCGCCGCATCACCGAGACAACCGGCGCCCAGATCGACATCGCCGAGGACGACTCCGGCAAGGTTTACATCTATTCGAACAACGCCGACGCCATGAACCGCGCCGTGCAGGAAATCGACGCCCTCTGCGGCGGCGCCGGCGGTGGCGGTGGCGGTGGGCGCGGTGGTCGTCACGCCGCCGCCCCCGCCGGCTCCTCCCGGGCGGCCGGGGCCTCCTCAGGGGCCGTGCTCGGCACGAAGTCCCGCTGGCGCACGAGGGCGAACCCGCAGGCCGCCCCGACGAAGGCCACCACGGCGGCGATCAGCGCCAGGTGGTCGAGGGAGCTGGCGAACCCGGTGCGGTAGGCGGCGAGCACGGCGTGGGCCTGGGCGGCCGGGAGGTGGGCCACTGCTGTCCGGACCTGGCCCGAGCTGAGCGCCGAGCCGAGCGCGCCGCCGTGCTGGGCCACGGCGGCCCGGCCGGCCGGCGTGGACAGGAGGGCACCGGTGACCGAGCCGGTGACCTGGTGCTGGAAGACGGCGCCGAGGCCGGCGATCCCGGTGGCGATGCCCACCTGGCGGAAGGTGTTGTTGGCGCCGGACGCCATGCCGCTGCGCTGGTGGGGGACTACGGCGATCGCCGACGACGCCAGCACCGGGTTGACGGTGCCGATGCCGATCCCGGCGACCACGAAGCCGGGCAGCAGCACGGTCCACGCCGAGCCGGCGTGCACGGTGGTCATGAGCACGCACCCCACGGCGATCAGGGCCATGCCGGTGCCGAGCAGCACCCGGGCGGGCATCCGCACGGTGAGCCGGCCGGCCACCGGGGCCACCACGAAGGCCAGCACGGTGATCGGCAGGAACCGGACCCCGGCGGCCAGGGGGCCGTAGCCGAGGTCGTCCTGGATGTAGAGGGTGAAGTAGAGGAACATGGCGAAGATCGACGCGGAGATGGCGAAGCCCACCGCCGAGACGCCCACCATGGCCGGCCGCCGGAAGAGCGACAGGTCCAGCATCGGGTCGCGCTGGCGGAGCTCGGCCACCACGAAGGCGGCCATGAGCACGGCCGCCCCGATCAGCAGCGCCAGGATGCCGGTGCTGCCCCAGCCGCTGTCGTTGGCGCGGACGAGGGCGAACACCAGCATGAACAGGGCGACGGAGAAGGTCACGAAGCCCACCCAGTCCACGCGGCGCGGGCTCGGGTCGCGCGACTCCTGGACCCGGGTGAGGGTGATGGCCACGGCCACCACGCCGATGGGGACGTTCACGAAGAAGATCCACCGCCACCCCACGCCGCTGGTGATGGCCCCGCCCACGAGGGGCCCCACCGCCACGGCGCCGCCGATCACCGCGCCGTAGATGCCGAACGCCGTGCCGCGGTCGCGGCCGTGGAAGGCGGCGGCGATGAGGGCCAGCGAGGTGGCGAACATGACCGCACCGCCCACCCCCTGCAGGGCCCGGAAGAGGTTGAGCATGAGCGAGGTGGTCGAGATGCCGCAGAGGAACGAGGAGACCGAGAACACCCCCAGCCCGATGGCGAACACCTCCCGCCGCCCGAACATGTCCCCCAGGACGCCGGCGGTGAGGAGGAAGGCCGCCAGGGTGAGCGAGTAGGCGTCGATCACCCACTGGAGGTCGCTGAAGCTGGAGTGCAGCGAGCGCTGGATGTCGGGCAGGGCCACGTTCACGACGGTGATGTCGAGCAGGAGCATGAAGATGGCCGTGCAGACGGCGATCAGCGTCCACCACTTGCGGTCGAGCGAGGGCAGTGCGGGCATGGCGTGCGGCTCCCTCCCGGGCGGGCCTGGGCGGCCGCCCCGGACTGGCGTGGCGGGTGTGGTGGGCACCGGCCGGCGCCGGTGCGTGGCTGGACAGGGGGCGGTTCAGAAACGAGTCACCTTGTATCGTAATCACACGGGGCCGGGCCGGCAAGGGCCGTCGCGCGGTGCCGGCGGGCGGGGTGCGCCCCTCCGCCCGGCGGGGGTGGCCGGGTACACTGCCTGCCACGACGGGGGCCCGCACAAGACCGGCCGGCGACCGTGTGGAGCCGGGGGCTGCCGGGGCGGGGGCCGCGGCGGCCGCCCTGCGCGGTTCCCGGGCGCTCCTGGCCCGGCGGTCGCGGACGGACGCCGAGGGCGAGCTGTACGCGCCGCCCCGCGGGCTCGCCTTCGCCTGGGCGGGGCTGGTGGTGCTCGTCACCCTCGAGGCCATCAGCGAGATCTTCGGCCTGGAGGGCCCCCAGTCGCTCTACGAGCTGTGGTTCCACGACATCGTCCTCATCGGGTCGGCGGCGCTGATCTTCGCCCGTGCCGCCTACGAGCCCAAGGGCCGCTCGGCCTGGCTGGCCTTCGGCACGGCCGGGGCGCTGTGGGCGGCCGGCTCGGTGGGGTGGAACCTCGCCTACGGCGGCGTGGCCCACCCGCCCTATCCGTCGTTCGCCGACGTGCTCTGGCTGTTGTGGTACCCGTTCATGGCGCTGGGCATCTTCAACCTGATCAGGGTCCGCCTCCCCAACTTCGAGCTGCACCGGTGGATGGACGGCATCGCCGTCACGCTGATGGTCCTGATCGTGGGCTTCACCCTCGTAGTCCAGCCGGTGGTCAGCCAGACCCGGCAGACCGCGCTGGCATCCGTGGTGGACTTCAGCTACCCGGTCCTCGACATCCTGCTGATGGGGGCCATTCTCGGCGTCTACGGGCTGCTCGGTTGGCACCCGGACCGCATGTGGGCGCTGATCGGCGCCGGGACGCTCCTGTGCACGGTGGCCGACGCCGTCTTCGCCATCCAGCAGGAGCGGGGCATCGCCGACGACAACCACTACGACTTCGTGTGGACGCTGGGCGCTCTCGTGCTGGCCTATGCGGCCTGGGCCCGGGCGCCGGGCCGGCGGACAGGGCGGGAGCGGGAGCGGGTGACGGGGATGCGGGCGATCGCCCTGCCCCTCCTGGCCCAGGCGCTCGCCGCCGGCATCCAGGTTTACGCCATCTTCGAGCCGGTGGGGAAGAGCGAGCGGGTCGTGACCCTCGTGGCGCTCGTGGTCACCTCGGTGCAGATCATCCTCACCCGGCCCCGGGGGACGACCGGTGCCCGGGAGGTCGAGGGTGCGGCAGGGGCAGAGGCCGGAGCGGAGGCGGCAGGAGCAGGAGCGGGGGCGGGGGAGCCGGGGCGGCCGGCGCCCGCCGAAGCAGCCGTGCCCGCCGCCGGGGCCGAGGTGCCGGTGGGGCTGCGCGCCGAGCCGGGATAGGGCGCGTTCG
>JBOGGH010000371.1:0-3515 GCA_050743905.1 Acidimicrobiales bacterium | reverse complement strand
ACCCGTGTCAACGGTCACGAAAATCTCCCCACCGGCGGTCACGCGAGCTACCCACGGACGGCCGTGAGAAGTCCCCACGGACGGTCACCGGATCTCCCCGGGGACGGCCAGTGGGAGCTCCCCACGGACGGCCATGGTTCTCCCGTGATCACGTCAGGGGCACCACCCCCTTGCCGGCGAGCGCGTCCTCGAGACGCAGAGATTCGCCTTCGGTGACGACTACGTGGGCGTGGTGCAACAACCGATCGACGAGCGCCGAGGCGATGGTCTTGTCCATCAGCTGGTCGAAGCCCGAGGGATGGAGGTTGCTCGAGAGCGCCAGCGAGCGTCGCTCGTACGCGGCGTCGCAGAGCCGGTAGAGCCCTTCGGCAGCGTCAGCCGAGATCGGCAACAGCCCGATGTCGTCGATCAGCGTCAGCTGCATCGCGCTCAGCGCGACGAAGGCCTTGGAGACCGTGTCGTCGACGCGGTGACGCCGGACGAGAGCCCCCAAGTCCTCGATCGAGAACCAGGCGACGCTGAGCCCCTGGTCGACGGCGTGATGGCCGAGCGCCTCGAGCAGGTGCGACTTGCCGGTCCCCTGCGGGACAGCGACAGACTGCAACATCTTCGGCGTCTGCTGCCGTGCGAGATTCGGGTGATCTCTTCGGTCCACCCGCTCGCCGGGCAGGTCCTGGAGGCGAAGACGTTCAAGCGCCGGAGCGGTGCGCTCTTTCTGGTTGTGCTCCTCCCCGACGGCTCGCCGGGCACGATCCCAGCAGACGCCACCGACATCTTCGGGGAAGGCTCTCCCGTCGGCCCCGTGACGACGCTCACCGTCGAGGGCGTCCGATGCCTGCGGGCACTGGTCGGCTCGATGACACCCGCCGGACCGTCCCCCGGCAGGCCCAAGACGCGCAAATAGGCTCCACCAACCCTGCACGCGCCAACGAACAAGGGAGGTGAGCCTCTTTGCGAAGGCTCAGGATAGCCGCGCCCGCCCAGCTGACCCTGGGCATACCCAAACTCGCCGTCGAACCGATCGAGCGGTGGTGGTCCCTGCCCGTCGAGGCCCAGGAGGCCGTGGTCTGCATCCTGGCCCGGATGATCGCCGCCGGCGTCGTCGAGGTGGACGAGGGGGTGGCCAGCGATGACGCTCACCGCTGAGCTCTCCTCGAAGGTCACCGCCTCACACCTCGAACGCGACGCCTACGTCTACGTGCGCCAGTCGACGCTCACCCAGGTGCGTGAGCACACCGAGAGCCTGGAGCGTCAGTACGAGCTGGCATCGCGTGCTCAGACCCTCGGGTGGCCGCCGCGCCAGGTCGTGGTGGTCGACAGCGACCTCGGCCGTTCCGGCGCCGAGTCGAGCGCCCGAGAGGGCTTCAAGAGCCTGGTCGCCGACGTTGGGCTGGGCAAGGTGGGGATCGTCTTGGGCATCGAGGTGTCGCGCCTCGCCCGCAACAACGCCGACTGGTATCAGCTGCTCGACCTGTGCGCCATCACCGACACCCTGATCGCCGACGGTGACGGTCTCTATCACCCCGCCGACTTCAACGACCGCCTGGTGCTCGGCCTGAAGGGCACCATGTCCGAGGCCGAGCTCCACCTGATCCGTCATCGGCTGACCGCGGGCCTGCGCCACAAGGCGGCCAAGGGGGAGCTGCGCCAGGGGCTGCCCGTCGGGTTCGTCTATGACGAGGACGACCGGGTCGTCTTGGACCCGAACGAGGCGGTGGTCGAAGCCATCGCCACGGTGTTCCGTCGCTTCGACGAGCTGGGGACCGGTCGTCAGGTCCTGCTGTCGCTCGTCGGCGACAACGTGATCATCCCGCGCCGGCCCAACGGTGCCCGCCGGGTCACCTGGGCCAAGGCGACCTATCCGGCCATCCATGACTTCCTCACCAACCCCGCCTACGCGGGTGCCTTCGTCTTCGGACGCACCCGCACCGAGAAGCGCCTGGGCCAAAGCGGGCGGATCGTGGTCCGCACGAGACAGCTCCCCCGAGACGAGTGGGAGGTGCTGATCCCCGACCACCACCCCGCCTACATCACCTGGGAACGCTATGAGCGCATCCAAGACGAGCTGCGGGCGAACTGGCGAGCGCCGCGCGGGCACGGGGGTGGTGCGGTCCGGGAGGGAACCGCGCTCTTGCAGGGCAGGATCCGCTGCGGACGCTGCGGACGCATGATGCAGACGGCATACTCGGGCACCAAGGGCGACTGCCCTCGCTACTTGTGCGCCCGCAGCAAGCACCTCTATGGCGGCGACCACGTCTGCCAGAGTCTCGGCGGAAAGAAGCTCGAAGGGCGCGTCCTCGACGAACTGTTCTGTGTCCTCGAGCCGGCCAGCCTCGCCGCCACCGTGAAGGCGCTCGCCGAGGCCGAGGCCAACCACCGCCAGCGCCTGGCCGTCTTCGAACTCGGGGTCGAGCGCGCCCGGTTCGAAGCCGGCCGGGCTCGCCGCCAGTTCGACGCCGTCGAACCAGAGAACCGCCTGGTGGCCCGGAGCCTCGAGCGCTCCCTGGAGGAGGCACTCGCCGCAGAACGTCAGGCAGAGAGCGAACTCGCTTCCCAGCGGCTGCGCCGACCGACCCGGCTCAGCGACGAGGAAGCAGCCTGGATCGAGAGAGCCGGTGCCGACGTCCGTGCCATCTTCGACGCACCGACCACCTCGTGGCGAGAGCGCAAACAGCTCCTTCGAGCGATCGTGGCCGAGGTGGTCGTGACGATCCGAACCGAAGAGCGGACGGCCGACGTCGACATCATCTGGGAAGGTGGTGCCAAGACGGACTTCGTTCTCCCGCTCAACAAGGTCGGTGGGCACTTCCGCACCACCGAGGAGGCCACGGTCGACCTCGTGCGCCGGCTGGCCGAGCGATATGACGACCGGATGATCGCGGCGATCCTCTCCAGACAGCGACGACGCACCGGGACGGGTCTCGCCTTCACCCAGGCCAGGGTCAAGTCGCTGCGCGGATCGCGTGGCATCCGGGCGTTTCAACCGCCAGCGGTCACACCGGCCGACGATGATTGCCCGGTGGTCTCCATCACCGCGGCGGAAAAGACCCTGGGGGTCAACCGGACGACGCTCTATCGCTGGCTGAACGACGGCTTCATCGAGGGGGAGCAGCTGACGCCGGCTGGTCCCTGGCACATCCGGATCACCGACGAGCTGCGTCGCCGCATCGTCGGAGAGGTCCCCGAGGGCTGGGTTGGCCTTGACCAGGCGGCCAAGACGCTCGGAGTGGCCCGCCAGACCGTGTTGCAGAAGGTCCAACGGGGCGAGCTCGAGTCGGTCCACGTCAACCGGGGAAAGAGAAAAGGCCTGCGTATCAACGTTATTTCGGCCAACCCTGGACTGTTTGCAACAAGCCAATGAGAGGAGCGCGCAGTGTCAACCACGACCGTGGGGGCCCGCGACGACCACGTTCTCGGCTCGGGCGACCCACTCCAGTGAGCGCAGTGCGCGCTGGGTGGCGGGCGCGATCGACGAGCGCGACTCGATCCAAGAGCCGAAGGTCTTGCCCGACGGG
>JBOGGH010000370.1:0-3517 GCA_050743905.1 Acidimicrobiales bacterium | reverse complement strand
GTGCACGGCGCACCAGGGCGGCGGGGCCCGGCACCGCCCGGGAACGTCGTTACCTGATAGAAACCCACCCGTGAAATTGGCGGTGCCCACCGAGACGCGGCCCGGCGAGCGCCGGGTGGCGCTCGTGCCGGACGTGGTGAAGCGCCTGGTGGCCGGGGGCTGGGAGGTGGCCGTGCAGGCCGGCGCCGGCGCCGAGGCGGCCTTCCCCGACGTTGCCTACGCCGAGGCCGGCGCCACCCTCGCCACCCTCGCCGCCGGAGCCTGCCGCGGGGCGGCCGCGGTGGTCAGGGTGCAGGCGCCCACGGCGGCCGACGCCGGGCTGATGGACGAGGGCGCCGTCTCGCTCAGCTTCTTCCAGCCGGCGGCGGCCGAGGACGCCCTGCGGGTGCTGTCCGGCCGGTCGGCCACCGTGTTCAGCTTCGACCTGCTGCCCCGGATCAGCCGGGCGCAGAGCATGGACGCCCTCTCCTCCCAGGCCACCGTCTCCGGCTACCGCGCCGGCCTGACGGCGGCCATGCACCTGGCCCGGTTCTTCCCGATGTTCATGACGGCGGCGGGCACCGTGCCGCCGGCCAAGGTCCTGGTGATGGGGGTGGGGGTGGCCGGGCTGCAGGCCATCGCCACCACCCGCCGGCTCGGCGCCATGGTGCGCGCCTACGACGTGCGCGCCGCGGCCAAGGAGGAGGCGGAGAGCCTGGGCGCCACGTTCGTGGACCTCGGGGTGTCGGCCGAGGGCACCGGCGGGTACGCCCGGGAGCTCTCGCCCGAGGAGCTCGACCGCCAGCGGGCCGCCCTGGCGGCCGAGGTGGCGGCGGCCGACGTGGTGATCACCACGGCAGCGGTGCCGGGCCGCCGGGCGCCGGTGCTGGTGACGGCGGCCATGGTGGACGGCATGGGCTCCGGCTCGGTGCTCGTGGACATGGCGGCCGACTCCGGCGGCAACTGCGAGGTCACCGAGGCCGGCCGGGACGTGGTTCGCGGCGGCACCACCGTGGTGGGCATGGCCAACCCGCCGTCCGGCATGCCCACCCACGCCAGCTTCCTCTACGCCCGCAACGTGATGAACCTGCTCGCCCTGCTCGGCAAGGACGGCGCCGTGGCCCCGGACTGGGACGACGAGATCGTCACCGGCACGTGCGTCCTGCGCGACGGGCGCCCGGTGCACGGGCCCACCGCCGAGCTGCTGGGCACGGGCACCGGAGAGGAGGCCACGCCGTGACGAACGGCATCCTCGAGTACCTGACCGTGTTCGTGCTGGCGGCGTTCGTGGGCATCGAGGTCGTCTCCAAGGTGCCGAGCATCCTCCACACGCCGCTGATGTCCGGGTCCAACGCCATCCACGGCGTGATCCTGGTGGGCTCGATGCTGGTGCTCGGCACCGCCCACACCGGGCCGGAGGAGGTGCTCGGGTTCCTCGCCGTGGTGCTGGCCACGCTCAACGTGGTGGGCGGGTTTGTGGTGACCGACCGCATGCTGGAGATGTTCAAGGGCCGGGCGCGGCCCGAGCCGCGGAAGGACGCCGGGCAGCCCGGCCCCGGGCCGGGGAGCGGGACCGGCGCTGAGCCCGGCGGGGCCGGCACCGAGCCCGGCGGGGCCGCATGAGCCGGGGCACCTTCATCGACCTCTGCTACCTGGTCGCGGCGATCGGGTTCATCCTGGCGCTCAAGGGCCTCTCGTCGCCCAAGCGGGCGCGGCTCGGCAACCTGGTGGGCGCCGCCGGGATGCTCCTGGCCATCGGGGTCACGTTCGCCACGCCCGGCCTGGGCCACGTCTGGCTGATCGTGGTGGCCATGGTGATCGGCGTGGTGGTAGGGGTCCCGGCCGCCCGCCTGGTGAAGATGACGGCGATGCCGCAGATGGTGGCCATCTTCAACGGCGTGGGCGGCGGCGCGGCGGCTCTCGTGTCCATCACCGAGTTCCTGGGCACCAACACCAGCACCGTCGCCACCTACAAAGTGCTGGAGGTGCTCTTCGGCGTGCTGGTGGGGTGCGTCTCGTTCGCCGGCTCGGCGGTGGCCTTCGCCAAGCTGCAGGAGCTCATGACCGGCCGGCCCGTGACCTACCCGGGCCAGCAGGTGATCAACGCCGTGGTGGGCGCGGTGGTGCTGGGGCTGGCGGTGGCCATCCTCGTCACCGCCTCCACCACCCTGCTGTGGGTGCTGCTGGGCCTGGCGCTCGTGCTCGGCGTCATCTTCGTCCTGCCGATCGGCGGCGCCGACGTGCCCGTCCTCATCTCGCTGCTCAACGCCTTCACCGGCCTGGCCGTGGCCGCCTCCGGCTTCACCCTCGACTCCAACCTGCTGATCGTGGCCGGCACCCTCGTGGGCGCCTCGGGCATCATCCTCACCCGCCTGATGAGCCAGGCCATGGGCCGCTCGCTGCCCAACATCCTCTTCAGCGCCTTCGGCTCGGTGGTCACGGCCACCGGCGGGACCGAGGGCGCCGAGGGGCGGAGCGTGCGCTCGGGGACCCCCGAGGACGTGGGCGTGCTCCTGGCCTACGCCCGGAAGGTGGTGATCGTGCCCGGCTACGGCCTGGCCGTGGCCCAGGCCCAGCACGTGGCCCGGGAGCTGGCGGACGCGCTGATGGCCCGCGGGGTGGAGGTCTTCTACGCCATCCACCCGGTGGCCGGGCGCATGCCGGGCCACATGAACGTGCTGCTGGCCGAGGCCAACGTCCCCTACGACGAGCTGAAGGAGATGGACGAGGCCAACCCGCAGATGGCCACGGCCGACGTGGCGCTGGTGGTGGGGGCCAACGACACGGTGAACCCGGCGGCCAACGACACGCCGGGCAGCCCCATCTACGGCATGCCCATCATCCACGCCGACCAGGCCGAGCACGTGGTGTTCCTCAAGCGGTCGATGCGGCCCGGGTTCGCCGGGATCGACAACGAGCTGCTCTACAACGACAAGACGGTCCTCCTCTTCGGCGACGCCAAGGACACCCTGCAGAAGCTGGTGGCGGCGGTCGCCGAGGCCTGACGCCCGGCCTGCCGACCGGCTGCCGACCGGGCCCGACGGCGGGCAGCCCCCGCCACCTGGGGGGAAGGGGGCGCTATTGCGCGCCCGACCGGCCTCCACCAGACTGGGTGCGGCCAATTGCAACCGCCCCTGCGACCGCCGGAAGGCTCGCCTGAGGGCACGGGTCGGCGTGCGCCGGCGACGTTGAAGGGTCCGGACCAATGACCAGACGAGGGCGGGACACGGCGCACGGCACCACGCCGCAGGACGTCCTCCTCCTGCACCCGGACACGCTCGACGCGTACCCGTGCCAGGTGGACGTCTCCCGCCGGGGCCTGCTGCTGCGCCGGCTCCCCGACCACCCGGACCGCACGCTGCGCCGCGGCGCCGTGCTGCGGGTGCCCTGGTGGAGCGTGCAGGGGTTCTCGGCCGACGAGGTCGACACCGCGCCGGACGGCGGGACCGTGCAGGTGGTGGAGGTGGTCACGGACGCCGGGACGCTCTCGCTCCTGGTGCCGGCGCCCGGGGTCTCCCGGCTCCTGGCCCGCGTGGGC
>JBOGGH010000369.1:0-3526 GCA_050743905.1 Acidimicrobiales bacterium | reverse complement strand
CGCCCGGGCCGAGCGCCCCGCGCCCGGCAGCCACGCCGGGCGGCCGTACGAGGTGACCGACGCCGACGCGGACGTGGTCCCCGTCCTCTCGCTCTCCCGCGAGGTCACGGTGGTGGACCCCGGCGTGGGCGAGCCGTCGCTGCGGGCGCTGGTGGAGCGCACCGGCGCCCGGTGCAGCATCCTGGTGCCGCTCTTCTCGGACGAGGAGTTCGTGGGGGTGGCGGCGGCCGAGTACCTCGTCCCGCCCCGGACCGACCCGCGGGCGGACGCCGCGCTCCACGACCGCCTGCGGGGCATCGCCAACCAGGCGGTGGTGGCGCTCCAGGGCGCCTGGCTCCTGGAGCAGGTGGGCCCGCTGGCCTGGCACGACTCCCTCACCGGCCTGCCCAACCGGCGCCTGCTGGAGCACCGGGCCCATCGCGCCCTCGAGCAGACCAAGCAGGCCGGCGAGACGACCACCGTGTTCTTCGTGGACCTCGACCGCTTCAAGCGCGTCAACGACACGTACGGCCACGCCACCGGCGACGCGCTGATCCGGCAGGTGGCCCAGCGGCTGCGGCAGGTGGTGCGGCGCCAGGACACCGTCGCCCGCCTGGGCGGCGACGAGTTCGCCGTAGTGCTGCCGGGCCTCGCCGACGACGCGTCGGTCCGGGAGATGGCGAGCCGGATGCTCGACGCGCTGCGGGTCCCGTACCGGGTCGACGGCAACGAGCTGCACGCCTCGGCCAGCATCGGGATCGCCCTCTGCCCGGACCACGGCGAGGGCTACGACGAGCTGCTCATCCACGCCGACGAGGCGATGTACCGCTCCAAGGGGCTCGGTCGCGACACCTTCACCATGTTCGTCCCCGACGCCGGCCCCGGCGGGCACGGGCCGGCGCCGCTCGACCCGGACATCCACCACGCGGTGGAGCGCAAGGAGCTCTTCGTCGTCTACCAGCCCACGGTCGACCTGCTCACCAACCGGGTGGTGGGCGTGGAGGCGCTCGTCCGCTGGCGGCACCCGGTGCGGGGCGTGCTCGAGCCCGCCGAGTTCCTCGCCCTGGCCGAGGAGTCCGAGGTGATCATCGGGATCGACGAGTTCGTGCTCCAGGAGGTGGCCCGCCAGGTGCGGGAGTGGACGGACGCCGGGGCGAGCCCGGTCCGGGTGTCGATCAACGCCTCCCGCCGGGATCTGGCGCACCCCCGCTTCGCCGACACGGTGCTCTCGGCGCTCCGGGCCCACCGCCTGCCCACGGACCTGCTCGAGATCGAGATCACCGAGGACGTGGGGGCGGAACGCGGCGGTGCCGTACGGGCCACGGTCGAGCGCCTCCGGGCGGCCGGCGTGCGGTTCGCCGTGGACGACTTCGGGGCCGGGTCGTGCTCGCTGCAGCAGGTGGCGTCCCTGCCCGCCCGCACGCTCAAGATCGACCGGTCACTGGTGCAGCTCGTGGGGCCCGCGGACGAGCTCGGACCACTGGCCTCGGCCATCATCGCCGTCGCCGCCGAGCTGGGGATGGAGTGCGTGGCGGAGGGGGTGGAGACGCTCCGCCAGCGCCAGAGCCTCCTGCAGCGCGGCTGCACCACCGCCCAGGGCTACCTCTACGGCCGGCCACTCCCGCCCGACGGCGTCCGTCGGCTGCTCCAGCCGCCACCGGCGGCCGCGGCGACCGGCCCGGCACCATCCCCCTGACCGCCGGGCGGCGGCGGTAGCGTCGGCCGGATTCGGCCCGGGTGCGGATCCCGGGCACGCGGGACACCACGGACGGTGAGAGGAGTCGTCATGGCTGAGTACGAGGGCTACTGCGTGAAGTGCCGGGAGAAGCGGACCTTCGACGGGCAGGAGGTGGAGCTGGCCAACGGCCGGCGGGCCGCCCAGGGCGCCTGCCCCACCTGCGGCACCAAGATGAACCGCATCCTCGGCAAGAAGTCCTGACCCCGGCCGGGGATCCCTGACCGCCGTCGGCGGGTCCCCGCCGGCAGACCGGCACGCCGGCACACCGGCCGCCGCCCACCTGCGGGGGGCGCCGGCGGTCGCGGCAACCGGTCCACCGGCGTGCCAGCATGGGACGGGCGCCACCGCCGTCGGGCACTCGGGTCCGGGCGCGGCACAGGTGGCCCGGAGGTGGGCAGTGTGCACGACCTCGTGATCCGGGACGGGACCGTGGTGGACGGCACCGGGGGCCCGCCGTGCCGCGCCGACGTGGCCGTGGACGGCGGGGTGGTGACCGAGGTCGGCGCGGCGGACGGCAGGGCCGCCCGCACGATCGACGCCGAGGGCCTGCTGGTCACCCCGGGGTGGGTGGACGTCCACACTCACTACGACGGCCAGGCCACGTGGGACGACGTGCTCGCCCCCAGCGCCTGGCACGGCGTCACCACGCTGGTGACCGGGAACTGCGGCGTGGGCTTCGCCCCCGCCAGGCCGGACCGCCGTGACTGGCTGATCGGCCTCATGGAGGGGGTGGAGGACATCCCCGGCACCGCGCTCAGCGAGGGCATCGAGTGGGAGTGGGAGACCTTCCCCGAGTACCTCGACGCGCTCGAGCGCCGGCGGTGGACGGTGGACGTGGGGACCCAGGTGCCGCACGGCGCCGTGCGCGCCTACGTGATGGGCGACCGAGGGGCCCGCAACGAGCCGGCCTCCGCCGGGGAGATCGCCGCCATGAAGGCCCTGGTGAAGGAGGCCGTGGCCGCCGGCGCCCTGGGGTTCTCCACGTCGAGGACGCTGGCCCACCGGGCCGTGGACGGCGAGCCGGTGCCCGGCACGTTCGCCGCCGAGGACGAGCTCTTCGGCATCGGCGCGGCGCTGGCCGAGCTCGGCACCGGGGTCTACGAGCTGGCACCGGCCGGCTCCGCCGGGGAGGACGTGGACGACCCCAAGCGGGAGATGGCCTGGATGCGCCGGCTGTCGGCGGCCATCGGCCGGCCGGTGACCTTCGCCATGCTCCAGGTGGACCCGTACCCGGACCTCTGGGCGGAGCTGCTGGCCGAGTCCCTGGCCGCCGTCGCCGAGGGGGCCCAGGTGTGGCCGCAGGTGGCGGGCCGCCCCACCGGGCTGCTCTCGGGGCACCACACCAGCTACTCGCTCCTCGACCCGGTCCCCGCCTACGCCGAGCTGAAGCAGCGAGGCCTCCCGCCGGCCGCCTTCCACCGGGCGCTGGCCGAGCCGGCGCTCCGCCACCGCGTGCTGGGGTGGGAGCCGCCGGACCGGGCGGCGGCGGAGACCATGGACAAGGCGTACCGGAACACCTACGTCCTGGGCTCGCCGCCCGACTACGAGCCGGGCGCCGACCGGTCGCTCGCCGCCGTGGCGGCCGCCACCGGGCGCACCCCCCTCGAGGTGGCCTACGACGTCATGCAGGAGGGCGGCGGCACGGGGCTCCTCTACGTGCCCATCCTGAACTACTCGTCCGGCAGCCTCGAGCCCACCCGCCAGATGCTGCTCCACCCGCGCTCGGCGCTGGGCCTGGGGGACGGCGGCGCTCACGTCGGCATCATCTGCGACGCCTCCACCCCCACCTTCATGCTCACCCACTGGACA
>JBOGGH010000368.1:0-3529 GCA_050743905.1 Acidimicrobiales bacterium | reverse complement strand
GACGAGGACCAGGCGGTGGCCCGTGCCGCCGCCGTGGCGCCCGGCGACACCTCCGACCTGATCTTCACCTCGGGCACCACCGGCCGGCCGAAGGGGGCCATGGCCAGCCACGCCCAGAGCCTGCGGACCTTCGGCACGTGGGCGCGGATCGTGGGGCTGGCCCAGGGCGACCGGTACCTGGTGGTGAACCCGTTCTTCCACACCTTCGGCTACAAGGCGGGCCTGCTGGCCTGCCTCATGGCCGGGGCCACCGTGGTGCCCGAGCCGGTGTTCGACGTGGACCGGGTGCTGGCCCGCATCGCCGCCGAGCGCGTCACCGTGCTGCCCGGCCCGCCCACCCTCTACCAGTCCCTCCTGGACCACCCGGGGCGCGCCGGGGCCGACCTCTCGTCGCTCCGCCTGGGGGTCACCGGCGCCGCGGTGGTCCCGGTGGAGCTGGTGGTGGCCGTGCGCGAGGAGCTGGGGTTCGAGACGGTGCTCACCGCCTACGGCCTCACCGAGAGCTGCGGGACGGTGACGATGTGCCGCCGGAGCGACCCGCCCGAGGTGGTGGCGGCCACCTCGGGGCGCGCCATCCCGGGCCTCGAGGTGCGGGTGGCGGGACCGGACGGCACCGAGCTGCCCCGCGGCGACGCCGGCGAGGTGCTGGTGCGCGGCTATACGGTGATGGCCGGCTACTGGGGCGACCCGGAGGCCACCGCCGAGGCCGTGGACGCCGGCGGCTGGCTGCACACCGGGGACGTGGGCGTGATGGACGCGGCGGGCAACCTGGCCATCACCGACCGGCTCAAGGACATGTACGTCGTGGGCGGGTTCAACGCCTACCCGGCCGAGGTCGAGGCCGTCCTGCGGGGCTGTCCCGGCGTGGGCGCGGTGGCGGTGGTGGGCGTGCCGGACGAGCGGCTGGGGGAGGTGGGCTGCGCCTACCTGGTCCGGCCGGCGGCGGGTGGCGAGGACGACGGGGCGTTCGCCCGCCGCGTGCTGGCCTGGGGCCGCGACGCCATGGCCAACTACAAGGCGCCCCGGTACGCGGCGGTGGTGGACGCGCTGCCGGTCAACGCCTCCGGCAAGGTGTTGAAGCGGGAGCTCCGCGAGCGGTTCGCGCAGGCCGGCGGCGCCGGCGGGGCGGGCATCGTGACCCGCGGATCGTGACCGAGGAGAGGAGCGGCTGACCATGCGAGGGATCGTCTACACGGGCGAGGGCGTGGAGGTGACCGACGAGCTGTCGGTGCGCGACCCGGGGCCGAAGGAGGTGCTGGTGCGCATCGGTGCGGCCGGGGTGTGCCACTCCGACCTCTCGGTGATCGACGGCACCATCCCCTACCCGCCCCCGGTGGTGCTCGGCCACGAGGGGGCCGGCGTGGTGGAGGCGGTGGGCTCCGAGGTGCGCTCGGTGAAGCCCGGCGACCACGTGGTGATCGCCACCCTGGCCAACTGCGGGACGTGCCGGGCCTGCAGCACCGGCCATCCCACCTGGTGCCGCCGGTCGCTGGGCAACGTGGGCACGCCGTTCACGCTGGGGGGCACCCCCACCCACAACTTCGCCGCGGCGTCCGTGTTCACCGAGCGCACCGTGGTCCAGGAGGTCCAGGCGGTGCGCATCCCGGCGGACGTGCCCCTCACCTCCGCCTGCCTCATCGGCTGCGGGGTGCTGACCGGCGTGGGGGCCGTGCTGAACCGGGCGCGGGTGCGACCGGGCGAGACGGCGGCGGTGTTCGGCGTGGGCGGGGTGGGGCTCAACGTCATCCAGGGGCTGCGGATCGCCGGGGCCACCCGCATCGTGGCCGTGGACACGGTGGCCGGGAAGGAGGCCCTGGCCCGGCAGTTCGGCGCCACCGACTTCGTGGACGCCACGGCGGGGGACGCCGCCGCCGCGGTCCGGGAGCTGGTGCCGCCCGACCGCGAGCTGGCCTCCGGCGCGCTGAACCCCATGGGCGGGGTCACCTGGGCGTTCGACTGCGTGGGCCACCCGGCGGTGCTGCGCAGCGCGCTGGACTCGCTCGACTGGGGCGGCAACGCGGTGGCCATCGGGATCCCGCCCCGCGGCACCGAGGTGGCGGTGGACGTGAACGCCCTGGCCTACGTGGACCGCGGCCTGCTGGGCAACCGCTACGGCTCCGCTCGGCCCCACCACGACGTGCCGCTCATGATCGACCTCTACCGCTCGGGCCGCCTGCTCCTGGACGAGCTGGTGTCGCTCACCCGGCCGCTGGAGCGGTTCGGCGAGGTGGTGGACGAGATGCACGCCGGCCGCGTGGCCCGCGGGGTGCTGACCTTCCCCTGAGCCACCCCGGGCGCGGCCCCGGAGCTTCCCCTGGGCCGCGCCGGCGCCCTGTAGGGTGTGGCCCCGTGAAGGGCGTCCTGCTGGCGGGGGGGACCGGGTCGCGGCTGTACCCGCTCACCCGCATCACCAACAAGCACCTCCTCCCCATCTACGACCGCCCGATGATCCAGTGGTCGATCGAGGCCCTGGTGAACGCCGGCATCACCGAGCTGATGCTGGTCACCGGGGGGACCCACGCCGGCGAGTTCCTCCGCCTCCTCGGGAACGGGCACGACGTGGGCGTGGACCGCCTCTCCTACGCGTACCAGGACCGGCCGGGTGGGATCGCCGAGGCGCTGGGGCTGGCCGAGCGGTTCGCCGACGGCGAGCCGGTGCTGGTGATGCTGGCCGACAACGTGGTGGAGCGGACCATCAGGCCGATGGTGCAGGCGTTCGAGGCCGAGCCCACCGGCGCCCGCATCCTCCTGACGAAGGTGGAGGAGCCGGAGCACCTCCGCCACCTGGGCGTGCCCGAGCTCGACCCGTCCGGCACGGTGGTCCGCATCGTGGAGAAGCCCGAGGATCCCGCCTCCGGCTACGGCGTCACCGGGATCTACTGCTACGACCCGGACGTGTTCGAGGTCATCACCACCCTCGAGCCGTCGGGCCGGGGCGAGCTGGAGATCACCGACGTGAACAACCACTACGTGGCCGAGGGCCGCATGGCCTACGACGTGCTCGACGGGTTCTGGGGCGACGCCGGCGAGTCGATCGACGCCTACTACGCCGTGAACGACTTCGTGCGGGCCTGCGGGGCCAACAAGGGCTGAGCGGCTGCGGGCGGGCCGGGTCAGCCCACCGGGTCAGCTCACCGGGTCGGCCGGGCTCGGCGAGCCGGCGCGGTCCCGGGCCTCGATCGCCCGCCGGGCCCCGGCGGCGATCCCCGGCCCGTCCAGCCCGAGCTCGGCGAGGATGGCGTCGACCTCGCCCTGGGCCACGTAGTGGCGGCCGACCCCGAGCACGGTGACCGGCGGCGGCAGCGCGCCGGTGGCCGCCACGGACCGGCCGAGCGCGTCGGCCAGGAACGTGCCGGCCCCGCCCACGCGCACGCCGTCCTCGACCGTCACCACCACCCGGTGCCGTGCGGCGTCGGCCAGCATCCCGGGGTCCGGCGGGCTCACCACCCGCACGTCCCACACGGTGGCGTCGACCCCCTCGGCCGCCAGCTCGCCCGCCGCCGCGCCGCAGGCGGCCACCGTCCTGCCC
>JBOGGH010000367.1:0-3532 GCA_050743905.1 Acidimicrobiales bacterium | reverse complement strand
ACCAGCAGGAGCATCTCGGTATCGGAGATCACGGTGGCCGAGCGCGGCCGCCGGTCCAGCAGCGCGAGCTCTCCGAAGTACTGGCCCGGCCCGAGCGTGGCGATCCGGCGCCCGTTGCGGCGGACGGACGCCTGTCCGTCCACGATGAGGAAGAACTCGCGCCCGATCGTCCCCTCCTCGCAGAGGACGCGGGCGGGAGGCACCGTCACCTCCTCCAGGGCACGCCGGATGGTGCGGAGGTCGCGGGCGGAGCACGCCGAGAACAGCCAGATCTTCGAGAGGTCGAGGTCCTTGGAGCCGGGCGCCATGGAAGGAAGGGTAGTGGGCGGGGCCCCGCCGCGCCGCCCCCGCCGCCGACGGCGCGTTCGCGGTGCGCTAGCCTTCCCCCGTGCCGAGCGGCCAGGACACGGGGTGGCCTGAGGAAGGGGACCGCGGCGGTGCGAGCTTCCGCGAGCGCTGGAGCCGCCGGATCCTCAAGCCGGTGGACCCGTCGGCGCCGCACGCTCCGGTGGCCGACCCCCTCACGGTGGAGGAGCTCGAGCACGACCACCGCTACCTGAACGACCGGGAGCGGGCCATCGGGCTGCTGGCGGGCCCGGTCGCCGCACTGATCTCGTTCCTGGTGATCCATGCCGACATCACGAACGACCCGGTCCAGCACCTGAAGAACGGCACCGTCAACCCGAAGTACACGCCGGTCTCCACCTACCACGAGCTGCTGCTGGTGTTGCTCGTCCTGTCGGTGCTGACGCTGGCCATGGCCTGGTTCCGCAAGCGCCTCTTCCTGGGCATGGTGCTCGCCCTGTACGGGCTCGCCCTCTTCAACCTGCACTGGTGGGGCTTCGGGGTGCCGTTCGTCCTCGTGGGGGCGTGGTACCTGGTCCGGGCGTACCGCGCCCAGCGCGCCCTGAAAGAGGCGACCGGTGGCGCGTCCGGAGCACCCGGCGCCGATGGGTCCTCGCCACGCCCCAACAAGCGGTACACGCCGCCTACGGCGCGCCCCAAGCGCTCCACGACCGCCAAGCGCGACCCCGAGGGCGAGCAGAAGGCCGGTTGACGCCGCGGCCGAGCGGCCCGCCGCCGCTCAGGGCCGGGCGAGCGGGGACTGGGGGTTGGGTGCCGGTCGTGCCGTCTGTGCCGGGCGGCCCTCGGTGCGCCGGCGGTCGGAGGGACCGCCGCCCCGGGCTCGCCGGGTGACCCAGAACGCGCCGGCGCCGGCCAGGAGCAGGATGGCCAGCAGCACCGACGGGAGCACGTACGGGGTGGCCGACGGATGCTCGCCGGCGACGGTGGCCGCCGGTGACACCAGGCTCGGGTCGCCGGGGACGGCGACCGCGCCGATCCGGGTCCCGGGGTCGTGGCGGGTGTCGCCGGGGATCGTCTCGACGTAGGTCCGCCCGTCCAGCTCGTACCGCCCCCGGCAGGTGTAGCCGGCGGCATTGGTGCCGCTCCCTCCCAGCTCCCCCTGGCAGCCGGTGACGGTCACCACCACGGGGACGCCGTTCTGGCGGAGGCTGCTGATCTGGGCGTTCTTGCGGGCGGCGGCCACGTAGAGCACGACCACGAGGACGGCCAGGGCCACCATGGCGACGGCCACCACCGCCCGCCCGAGGCGCCGGGCGTCCACGGTCCCCACCCCGGCGCCTCGCAGTTGCCCGATCCGCTGCTCGTCCGGGCCGGTGCCGGTGCCGGTGCTCACGCTCGCGTGCCCTCCATGGATCGCAGGATGGTAGCGGGTCGCGGAGCCCGGCGCCGCGCCGCCAAGCCTGGCATCAGCTCCAGTTCACGCGCCTGTAACACCGGTGTGACGGCGCAGAAACGCTTGCCGTACATGCTCTCCCCAACACGAGCGGGCAGCCAGGCGTGGTGCGGCACACCGGTGGGTGGCGCCGTGGCAGAGGGTGGGCCGCTGGTGGGGGCAGAGTCCGTACGAGAGGAGAACTGTGTGCTTGCAGCCTTGAGTCAGGTTCCGTATCCGAGTTGGCTGAACACGGGCGACAACACCTGGCAGATCACGGCCGCCACGTTCGTAGGCCTGATGAGCCTCCCCGCCCTGGCGGTGCTCTATGCCTCCATCGTCCCCAAGAAGTGGGCGGTCAACGTGCTGGCGATGATGTTCGCCGGCTTCTCGCTCGTCCTGGTGGCCTGGGTGCTCTGGTCCTACAAGATGGGCTTCGGCTCCACGTCGCTCGGTGGCGGTGTCCACAACGGCGTGCAGACGCAGTTGACAGGGGTGGGGTGGTGGACCCACTTCTGGGAGAACTTCGTCGGCAAACCGGGACAGATCACCAACTCGTACAGCGAACAGGGCCAGGCGGTGTCGGCGTCCAACACCGTCATCCCGTTCCACTTCCCCACGGACTCGCTGGCCTACTTCCAGTTCGTCTTCGCCGCCATCACGCCGCTGCTGTTCCTCGGGAGCGTGCTCGGACGGATCAAGTTCAGCGCCTGGTGCCTGCTGGTGCCCCTGTGGTCGACGTTCGTCTACGCCATCGACGCCTTCCTCCTCTGGGGCGGCGGCTACTTCGCCCAGGAGGGGGCGGTGGACTTCTCCGGCGGGTTCGTGATCCACATGTCGGCCGGGGTGTCCGGCTTCGTGGCGGCGTGGGTGCTCGGTCCACGGCTGGCCCGAGATAGGAAGAACGCCCTGCCCAACAACCTGGTGATGGCGGCGGTCGGCGCCGGGATCCTCTGGTTGGGATGGAACGGGTTCAACGGCGGTGACCCGTACTACGCCGGATCGGACATGGCGGCGGCCGTCGTCAACACGAACCTGGCCACGGCCACCGGCGTGCTCATGTGGATGGGGATGGACGCCTGGTTCTCCAAGTCGAAGAAACCCACCTTCCTCGGCGGCGTGAACGGCATGATCTGCGGCCTGGTGGGCATCACCCCCTGTGCGGGCTGGGTGAACGGGTGGGGCGCCATCCTGGTGGGGGTGATCGACACCGCCATCGTGTGGTTCGCCTGGAACTACCTGTCGAAAGTCCGACCGTTCTCCAAGGTGGACGATGCGCTGGGCGTCATCTACACCCACGGCATGGCCGGCTTCTTCGGCGGCCTCATGGTCGGGGTCTTCGCCGACCCCAAGATGATCGAGTTCGGCTGCGGCCACCTGAACGCCGCCGGACAAGTGGTCCGAACGTCGGCCTCGACCTACGCTACGGGCGGGAAGAGCTGTACCCCGTTCTCGCTGAGCAGCCTGATGTACACAGGCTCTTGGCACCAGCTCTGGGAACAGTTCCGAGCGGCCATCTTCGTGATCATCTGGTCGGCGCTCATAACCTTCATCATCATGCAGCTCATCAAGCTGGTGCTGCGAGGAGCCCGGTACAAGGACGAGATCCTCGAGGTCGGCGACCTGGCCATCCACGACGAGGAGGCCTTCCCCGAGGAGACGCTGGCCCAGCGGACCGGAGGGTTCGCCATGGCCGGGGAGGTCTCGTCGTCCGGACGTGAACCAGGCGGTCCCGAGTCGTCCGGCACAGCCGGCAGCAGTTGACCGGGCCACTACTACCAACCGAAGGAGGAG
>JBOGGH010000366.1:0-3536 GCA_050743905.1 Acidimicrobiales bacterium | reverse complement strand
GCCGCCGGGTGGCGGCTGGCGGCCGCCGGGTGGCGGCTGGCGGCTGGCGCCGTGGACCGGGCACGGTGGTGGGATGTGGGCAGGGCCCGGGCGCAGGCGCACGGCACCCTCGAGTACGGCACGTGCGCCCACGGCTGCGCGCGAGGCCCGTTCCGGCAGTACCGGGCGACGATCGGCCTCTCGGCGGCCGCCGGGGGACAGTTCACGGTGCTGAGGCGCGCCGTCGCCGGCGGTCACGATGCCTTGTCACGGCCCCATCGCCGTGCAAGAGTCTCGCCGTACACCGGCGACACCACGGCGGAGTGCGTGCGGAACAGACGATGTGACGCGGATGGGCCCGGACGTGGGCACCGAGGGGGCGGGATGGACGGCGTCCCGGCTCCGGCGCGGCCGTGACGCGGCGCACGCTCCGCGTGCCGGCGGAGCTCGTTGCGCTCGTGCTGGTCCTGCTCCTCGTGCCGGCGGCGGCCGGCACGGCCTCGGCGGCGCCGGGCCACGAGGCGCCGATAGGCATCACCGTGAGCTTCCCGCCCACCACCGCCCCGGTGCTCGCGTACCCCGGCGCCACCGCCGAGTCCACCTTCGATGTCACGAACAACGAGGACGCCCCCGTGGGCATCCACGTCCTCCAGGGGAACGTGATCGTCGGCGACAACGGGGACCTGGTCATCAAGCCGGGGGTGGACAAGCGGTTCCGCGGCGACGTGAGCTGGACACCCACCGCCTTCACCGCCGCGCCCCGCTCCACCACGGTCGTGCACGTGCACGTGGACGTGCCCCAGCTCGCGCCGGGCATCTACGTCCTGGGGCTCCTCGTCCGCCCCGACGTGACGTCGCGGGGCATCGCCGTGGTCAACCAGATCGGCGCGCTGGTCACCCTCCAGACGCCGGGTCCCACCACCCAGAAGATCGCCGCGCGCTTCGTCAACCCGCCGGACACCCGCCTGGCGCCGCTGCTCCCGGCCCTCCAGCTCTCCACCTCCGGCAGGACGACTCTCCGCGTCACCGACGTGGGCACGTCCCCCCTCTACTCGTTCAGCCAGGTCACACTGGCCAGCTCGCCGGGGGGTGCCACCGTCCGGGGCCACGCCGCCGGTGCCCCCGCCCAGCTCAGGGCACCCGTGCACCTCTACTTCCCCGGCCGGTACCGGAACACGCCGGTGGCCTGGACGCCGGGGTCGCTGGGGATCGGCGCCGCGCACGTCAGCGCGCTGGTCTACGCGCACGGGCGGAACGGCGCCCTCACCTCGGTACGTCCCTCCACCCACGTGCTCGTCGTCTCCCCGTGGTGGCTCCTGGTGATCTGCGGCTGGTACGGCCTCCTGCTCGGCCTGCTGCTCGCGCGCCTCCGAGCCGACCGTCGCCGGGCGGCCGCCGTCGCCGCCGGGCGGCGCGCCGGTGCCGACCGGGAGGAGGCAGGGCGGCGCGACCGCGCCTCCTCGATCGTGGCCCACTGGGCGGCGTCGGCGGTCCTGGCCTTCCTCGCCGTGGAGCTCGCGTGGACCTCGACGCTGTGGGTGTTCGCCCTCGTCGCCGGTGCGGGGATCCTGGCTGCCGGCGGCGCCGCCGCCCGGATCCGGGCCGCTCGGCTCGCGCCGGAGGCAGCCCTGCGGCTGGCGGCGCGGTGGCCGGTGGGCGGCCTCGCCGCGGTGGTCGTGGCGGGGGCGGTGCTCGTGTGCGTGGAGGCGGCGACCTCCGGCTCGTTCTCCGCCACGCTCGCCGTATTGGCGGCGGGCGCGGTATGGCTCGTGGCCTGCCGCTGGCTGGCGCGATGGGCTCCCTGCCGGCCGCCGGCACCGAGCGCGGGCGGCGGGGACGCGCATGCGGAACCGAACGCTCGTTTGGGCGGGCCCGGCCCCGAGGCCGGTGCGCCCCGCGAAGCCGGGACCTCCGTTCCGAGCGCACATAGCTGAACGGCTGCGAAGCCATAGCCAAACGGCCCTTGCCAATTGGCCTTCGTTGTGCAATAAATAACATGGAACCTAGGGCGGGAAGGGGGGGACCCGGGGGAGGGACGGTGCCATGCGCACGCGGCACGCGGTGGGGTGGAAGCCTCTCCGTGTCCGCGTGGGCAGGTGGTCCCGCCTCACCCGTGCCGGGCTGGGGGTCCTCCTGTTGGCAGGAGCCTTCGTCCTCGGCCTTGCCGGCCCGGCCCCGGCAGCCGAGCCGTCCCTCACATGGAGCGCCCCGGTCGCGCTCGGCCCCACAGCGTTCTCCCTGTCGTGCGGGACGCCGTCCTTCTGCATGGTGACCACACTGTCCACAGGTAGCCAGGTCTTCGTCTTCGACGGCACCACCTGGACGTCGGCCACAGCCCCCGAGGCGATGAACCACGTCGCGTGCGCCCCGGGGACCAGGTTCTGCGTGGGGGTGGGCGCAGCCCCGCACGGGTCGAAGACCACACCCACCGTCCACGTCTACACCTACACGGGCGGCACATGGTCGGCGGCGACCTCGCTGGCCGGCTCGTCGCTGTCGACAGTCTCTTGCGCGTCGCCCGCGTTCTGCCTCCTGGCCAACAACAACAAATCGTGGACCTTCGACGGGACCGGGTGGTCGTCAACACCTACCCCCATCGACCCCGCGCACTCCCCCGTCGCCACGGTCGTCACATGCACAACGGCCACAAGCTGCACCGCCCTCGCGAGCTCGTCCCGTACCGGGCCCCTGGAGGCCGTGACCTTCGACGGGACCTGGGGCACGCCCGTGACACTCGGCACCGTCCTCCGGGCCCGCTCCCTCTCCTGCGCGCCGGGATCGGGCGGCGCCTGTGCTGCCGTGCTCTCGACAGGAGAGACCGTCCACAAGACGGCCACATCGACATGGTCGGCACCCGTGCCGCTGCCGACAGGGACAGCGGACGGCGTCTCCTGCCCCGTGGTGGGCGACTGCTTCTTCACCTCCGCCGACGGCCACGTGCTCCAGTACGTGGGGGGCTGGACAACACCGCCGGCCACAGTGGCCACCACGGCCATCACCACACTCAGCCAGATCTCCTGCCCGACGACCGGGTTCTGCGCCGTGATCGGCACAGCAGGCACAGTGGTCACCGGCCAGTACGTCCCCGGCCCCCATCCCCTCTCCTCGGTCACCTGGTCGGTGAGCTCCAACGAGGCCGGGGCGGGCGGGGCCACCTATAGCTGGGCCCTCACCACCGCCTCCACGGCCACACTCTCGTCGCTCACCCTCTCCGTGGCTCCCGGGACCACGTCGGCGGGGCTCACCGTCGACGCCGCCTACGGGCTCGACGCCACCGGGGTGACCGCCACCCTGACAGGCACCACAGTGACCCTCCGCGTCACGTCCCAACGGGTGGCGCGGGACGCGACGCTCTCGATCGTGGTCTCCGGCTTCACCAACCCCGCCGGCGCGACCACCGCGTCCTCCGAGGTGATCACCCGGACAACAGCGGGCACACCGGTGGACGAGGGCACGTCCAACCCGGTCACCTTCACAGCGGGCACAACCCAGGTGACGGTGACCGTCCCCGAGTCGCTCCAGTTCACCAACTCGGCGCCGAGCGTGTTCATCGAGGG
>JBOGGH010000365.1:0-3549 GCA_050743905.1 Acidimicrobiales bacterium | reverse complement strand
CGACGAGCCGTACATCACCGACCTCCTGTGCGCGGCGCTCCGGTTCGAGGGCTTCTCGGTGGAGGTGGCCTCCACCGGGGCCGAGGCGCTCGTCAAGGCCAGGACCGAGCGCCCCGACCTGGTGATGCTGGACATCATGCTGCCCGACCTGGAGGGCATCGAGGTGTGCCGGCGCCTCAGGGAGTCCGGCGACCACGTGCCGGTGGTCTTCCTCACCGCCCGCGACGCCACCGAGGACAAGGTGTCCGGCCTCGCCGTGGGCGACGACTACGTGACGAAGCCCTTCAGCCTGGACGAGCTGGTGGCGCGGGTGCGGGCGGTCCTGCGCCGGACCGGGCACGACGGCGGGGGCGCCGAGCTCTCCTTCGCCGACTTGGTGATGAACGTGGACACCCACGAGGTGTGGCGCCAGGGCCACCCCATCGACCTCACGGCCACCGAGTTCAAGGTGCTCCAGTACCTGCTGGAGAACGTGCGGCGGGTGGTGTCCAAGTCTGAGATCCTCGACCACGTGTGGGACTACGGCTTCACCGGCGACGCCAACATCGTGGAGACGTACATCTCCTATCTCCGCAAGAAGGTCGACGAGCACGACCCGCCGCTCATCCACACGGTGCGGCGGGTGGGCTACAGCCTGCGCCTCCCCAGGGAGTGAGGTGAACCTCCACCGCCGCCTGACCGTCACCATGGCGGTGCTGCTGGTGGTGGGCCTGGCGGTGGCCGACGTGGTCACCTACAGCTCGCTGCGCTCCTTCCTCTACGGCCGCCTGGACGCCCAGATCGACTCGTCCCAGCAGCTGGCCGCCCGGTACCTCGAGTACTCGGCGCTCGTGGGCCGGCCGCCCACCGCCGAGCGGGTGGACGACCGCGTCAGCCCGGACGTCTACGTGCTGGTGCTGGACGACCGCGGCCGGGTGCTGCTCTCGCGCCCCTCGGGCTCGCCGGCCCACCCGGACCCGCGCCCGGCGCTCCCCCGTTCCCTGCGGGCCCAGATCATCCCCGCCCCCCACACCTTCGGGAAGGACCAGGGGGCGTACAGCCCCAACCCGGACGGTTTCAACCTGAACGGCCCGCCCGGGTCGGGCGCCCGCTACCGGGCCCAGGCGCTGCGGGTGCCCCAGGGCACCCTCGTCACGGCGATCGCCCTCAACCCCACCCAGGACACCCTCGCCTCGGTGCTGCGGGTGGAGCTGCTGGTCTCGGTGGCCGTGGTGGTGCTGCTCTGCGGCCTGGCGCTGTGGACTGTGCGCCGCGGCCTCCGCCCCCTGGACGACATGACTCGCGCCGCTGGCGCCATCGGCTCCGGGGACCTCACCCGGCGGGTGGGCACAGTGGACGACAGCACCGAGGTGGGGCGCCTGGGCCTGGCCCTGAACGCCATGCTCTCCCAGATCGAGGCGGCGTTCGACGAGAAGTCGACCTCCGAGGCCCGGCTGCGCCAGTTCGTGGCGGACGCCTCCCACGAGCTGCGGACCCCGCTCACGTCGATCCGCGGCTACGCCGAGCTGCTGCGCAAGGGCGCCTTCGCCGACGAGGAGGGGCGCCAACGGGCCCTGGCCCGGGTGGAGAACGAGGCCGGCCGGATGGGCGGCCTGGTGGACGACCTGCTGCTCCTGGCGCGCCTGGACCAGGGCCGGCCGCTCGGCGACGGACCGGTGGACCTGCGGCGGGTGTGCCGGGACGCGGTGGACGACGCCCGCGCCGCCGATCCCGACCGCCCGCTGGAGCTGGTGGCGCCGGCACCGGTGGTGGTGGCGGGCGACCGGGACCGCCTGGCCCAGGTGGCCCACAACCTGGTGCGCAACGCCCTGGCCCACACCCCGCCGGGGACGCGGGTGCGGGTGGCGGTGTCGGCCGAGGGCGCCATGGGGGTGGTGCGGGTGAGCGACGAGGGCCCCGGCATGGACCCGGCCCGGGCCGCCCGCGTCTTCGACCGCTTCTACCGGGGCGACGCCTCGCGGACCAGCGAGGGGACGGGCCTCGGGCTGTCGATCGTGCGGGCCATCGCCCAGGCGTCCGGCGGGAGCGCCCGGGTCACGTCCACCCCGGGGTGGGGGGCGGAGTTCACGGTGGAGATCCCGCTGGTGGGCGACGGGCAGGCCCCGCAGGCACGGACGGACGGCCGGGTTGCCGAGCAGCGGGCCGACCGGACGCCCACCGGGGTCCGGCAGTACACGGGCTGAGCGCCACCACGGCCGCCGCCGGGTCGGCCCGAGCCGGTCAGCCGCCGCCGGGTCGGCCCGAGCCGGTCAGCCGCCGTCGCAGCCGATCGCCTCGTACGCGGCCGAGCAGATCGACCGCAGCGTGGCCGGGCTGGCCCTGCCGACCCGCCGGACCAGCTTCGCCCGCGGGACCAACTGGAGGTTGTCGAGGTTCACGACGCAGGGCACTCGGACGCCGTCGGCCTTCGACAGGCCCACCTCGGTGGTGAGCCCGCGCACCGTCGAGGTGACGGGGCCCGCGACCACGGAGCGCAGGTACCGTCCCATGGGATCGCGCGTGAGCACCACGACCGGGCGGCGCTTGTCGAGCTCGGCGAGCCAGATCTCGCCCCGGCGTGGGGCGGGATCGTTCAGCGCTCCTCGGGCCATTCGGCGTCCCAGTTGGTGTCGTCAACGAGGTCGTCCCATGTGGGTGACACCTGGCCGACGGCGACCTCCTCGGCGGTGGGCGGGGTCCCGGCGTAGGCCTCGACGTCGTGGAGGATCCGCCGCCGCCGGACCAGCTCCGAGAGGGCGACGTCGATGGCGGCCGAGGCGGAGGGCACGCCGAGCATGGCGCGTGCCTGGGAGAGCTTCGCCCGGTCGACGGTGATGGTCGTCTTCTCCCGCGCCATACCTTTGATACTACCATCGAGTAGTACGAAGCAGGTGGCCGAGGCTCGCCCCGTCAGGGGCGTGCGCGACGCCGGGCCGGTGCGTGGGTGGGGTGTCACAGGAGGCGGGCGGCGCCGGGGGCGAGGGCCTCCAGGACGGGCGCCAGCTTGACCGTGGTCTCCTCCAGCTCCGCCGACGGGTCCGACCCGGCCACGATGCCGGCCCCGGCGGTCAGGGTGGCGACCGCCCCGTGGACGGTGGCCGAGCGGATGCCGATCATCCACTGGCCGTCGCCGGCGGCGTCCACCCAGCCCACCGGGCCGGCCCAGTGGCCGCGGGGCGCCGCCTCCAGGTCGGCGATGCAGGCCAGCGCCTCGTCGCGGGGCACCCCGCCCACGGCCGGGGTGGGGTGGAGCTCGGCTAGCAGATCGAGCACGGAGGGAGGGGCGCCGTCCGCCCCCGGCGCCAGCGTGCCCCGGAGCTCGGTGCCGAGGTGCGCCACCGAGCCCAGGCGGACCAGCGACGGGCCCTCCGGCACCGCCAGCTCCGTGCAGCGGTGCCGCAGCACGGCGGCCACCGCCTCCACCACCAGGCGGTGCTCGGTCCGGTCCTTGGCCGAGGCCAGCAGCCGGTCGGCGGCACCCGTGCTACCCCCCGGGCCATCCGGACCCCCCGGGCCATCCGGGCCGGCCGGGCCGCCGTCGAGCCCCACCGTGCCGGCGAGGGGCTGGCT
>JBOGGH010000364.1:0-3552 GCA_050743905.1 Acidimicrobiales bacterium | reverse complement strand
GCCGGTGACGGCGCCGAGGACGGCGCCGAGGACGGCGGCGGCGGGGCCGGTGACGGCGGGCCGGGAGCGGAAGCACCCTGGCGGGTGGACCTGCTCCTGCAGGCCACGGACGACCTCAGCCTGGTGGTGGCGGCCGGCGAGGTCTGGCGGTCCGGGAGCACCCTGCGACAGGCCACCCGGACCCTGGATGCCCCCCACGAGGTCCTCCTCGCCGAGCTCGGCCGGGCCGTCCGGGCCTACCCGGACCTGGCGGGCGCCCTGCAGGAGGCCGCCCCCACCGGCCTCGACACCGATCTCGCCGGCGCCCACCGCTTCCTCACCGAGGTGGCGCCGGCGCTGGAGGTGGCCGGGTTCGGGGTCCTGCTGCCGGCCTGGTGGCGCCGGCCCTCCTCCGGCCTCGGCCTCCGGCTGCGGGCGAGCACGCCGCGGCAGGGCGGCGAGGGGACCGGGCTGCTCACCCAGGACGGCCTGTGCGCCTTCAACTGGCAGGCCGCCATCGGCGACCAGCAACTGGGCGTGGCCGAGCTCCGCCGGCTGGCCAAGCTGAAGGCGCCGCTCGTCCAGGTGCGGGGGAAGTGGGTGGAGCTGCGGCCCGGCGAGGCGGAGAAGCTGGTGCGCTTCCTCACCGAGGGCCGCCGGGCCGGGGAGCGGGCCATGACCGTCCCCGAACTGCTCCGGGTGGCCGCCGGCGCCGAGCCGGCCGTGGAGGGGATCCCCGTGGTGCAGGTGGACGCGGACGGCCTCCTCGGCTCCTTCCTCCGGGGCGAGGCGGAGGGGGCACTCGAGGTGCGCGGCACCCCGGACGGGTTCTCGGGCGAGCTCCGCCCCTACCAGGAGCGCGGGGTGGCGTGGTTGGACCTCCTGGAGCGGACCGGGCTCGGTGCCTGCCTGGCGGACGACATGGGCCTGGGCAAGACCGCCACCGTGCTGGCGCTGGTGCAGGCCGGCCGGTCGCCGGCCGGCCAGGCGCCGAAGGGACGCGCGCCGGCCCGGCCGGGGCGGCAGCGGAAGAAGGGCGCCGGCGGCGGCGCGCCCGGTCCCTCCGGCCCCACGCTGGTGGTCTGCCCCACCTCGGTGGTGGGGAACTGGCAGCGCGAGGCGGAGCGGTTCACCCCCGACCTCCGGGTCCACGTCCACCACGGCACCACCCGGCCCCGGGCCGAGGCGTTCGCCGCCCGGGCCACCGAGGCCGACCTCGTGATCACCAGCTACCCGCTGGCGGACCGGGACCGGACGGCCCTGGGCGCGGTCGAGTGGCACCGCATCGTCCTGGACGAAGCCCAGAACGTGAAGAACCCCGAGGCCAAGCAGACCAAGGCGGTCCGCTCGCTGCGGGCCCCCCACCGGATCGCCCTCACCGGCACCCCGGTGGAGAACCACCTGGGCGAGCTGTGGTCGATCATGGAGGTCCTGAACCCCGGGCTCCTCGGGTCGGCCGCCTCCTTCCGGGAGCGGTTCGCCGTCCCCATCGAGCGGTACCGGGAGGAGGAGCCGGCCGAGCAGCTCCGGACCCTCACCCGCCCGTTCGTCCTCCGCCGCCTGAAGACCGACCGGACGATCATCACCGACCTCCCGGACAAGGTGGAGATGAAGGTCCTGTGCACCCTCACCCGGGAGCAGGCCACCCTCTACCAGGCGGTGGTGGACGAGATGCTCCGGCGGATCGACGAGACCGAGGGCATCGAGCGGAAGGGCCTGGTCCTCGCCACGATGCTGCGCCTGAAGCAGGTGTGCAACCACCCCGCCCAGTACCTGGGCGACGGCTCGGCGCTGGCCGGCCGGTCGGGCAAGCTCGAGCGCACGGTCGAGATCCTCGACGAGGTCCTCGAGGGGGGCGAGAAGGCGCTGGTGTTCTCCCAGTACGCCGAGATGGGCACCCTGCTGCGCCAGCACCTCCAGCAGCGCCTGGGCTGCCGGGTGGCGTTCCTGCACGGCGGGGTCCCCCGGAAGGAGCGGGACCGGATGGTGGCCGAGCTCCAGGAGAGCGACGACCTGCCGATCATGGTGCTCTCCCTGAAGGCCGGCGGCACCGGCCTCAACCTGACCACCGCCAACCACGTGGTCCACTTCGACCGCTGGTGGAACCCCGCCGTCGAGAACCAGGCCACCGACCGGGCCTTCCGCATAGGGCAGCGCCGGGACGTCCAGGTCCGCAAGCTGGTCTGCGCCGGCACGCTGGAGGACCGGATCGACCAGATGATCGAGGCCAAGCGGGACCTTGCCGATCGCATCGTGGGAGCCGGGGAGTCGTGGCTGACCGAGCTGTCCACGGACGACCTGGTGGAGGTCTTCCGGCTGTCGGCCCACGTGATGGAGGAGCGGTGACCCGGGGCCGGCGGCCGGCCCTCGACCGCAGCGACCTGGCGTCGCTCCTGGCCCAGGTCGACGCCATGGAGGCGGCCGGCCGGAAGCCGGGTCGCGCCCGGCGATCGAAGGCGGACCAGGTGGAGCTGGGGCGGCTCCGGCGCCTGCTGGCCGAGGCCATCGCGGGGGACGACCCAGATGACGAGGACGAGGACGGGGACCGCTGGGACGACGAGGACGGGTACGGCGCCGACGAGGCGGACGAGGACGAGGGCGACGACGGCGACTGGTGGCCCCGGCGGCGGTGGGAGCGGTTCGCCCCCGCCAAGCCCATCCGGGTGGAGGGAGGGCTCACCACCCGGAGCCGGCGGGGAGCCATCGGGGAGACCTGGTGGTCGAAGCGGTTCCTGGACGCCGTGGAGCCGTCCCTGGCCAGTGGCCGGTCCACCCGGGGGAAGTCGTACGCCCGCCAGGGCCAGGTCGTGGACCTGGCGGTGGGCGCCGGCGTGATCGAGGCCCGGGTGCAGGGGACCCGGTCCGCCCCCTACCGGGTCCGGCTGGCCATGGCGGTGGCCACCGACGACCAGTGGGACCGCGTGACCGTGGCCCTGGCCGGCCAAGCCGGGTACGCCGCCCGCCTCCTGGCCGGGGAGCTCCCCCACGAGATCGAAGACGTGTTCGCCGCCGAGGGCGTCCCGCTGTTCCCGTCCCGGTCACGGCGGCTCTCCACGGACTGCACCTGCCCGGACTGGGCCAATCCCTGCAAGCACGTGGCCGCCGTCTGCTACCTGGTGGCCGAGGCCTTCGACCGCGACCCCTTCGCCGTCCTGGCCTGGCGGGGCAGGGACCGCGAGGCGGTGCTCGAGCGGCTTCGCCAGCTCCGGCACGCCGGCGCGGAACCCGAGGCAGGGCTGGACGGCCCGGCCGGGCCCGGTGCAGCGCCGGCCCCGGAGGCACCACCCCTGGCCGACTGCCTGCTCGGCTTCTGGAAGGCCGGGCCGGAGCTGGCCGAGATCCGGATCCGCCCCGAGGCGGCCGAGCTGCCGGCCGCCGTGCTCCGGCACCTGCCCCGGGGCGTGCTGGAGGTCCGCGGGCGGGACGTGGCCGAGATCCTGGAACCCGCCTACGCCGACCTGGCCGCCCACGCGGCGCAGCGGGCCGTCGGCCCGGTCCAGGCGCCGTCGTCCCGGCGCCGCTCCTCTCCGGCACCCACATGAGGGCCATCCGTTCGGCCGGCGCCGTCCCCCT
>JBOGGH010000363.1:0-3561 GCA_050743905.1 Acidimicrobiales bacterium | reverse complement strand
GTTCCGAATCGTGGCACTACGTCCTCGGGCCGATCGGCGCGACGCTCGCGGCGGCGAGGCGAGAGGTTGACGCACCACCGCCGTCGAAGCTCCGGGTGCGGACGATGCGCCTCGCCGTGCGGCCGCAGCTCGACCATCTTCTCGGATTGAACGGCTGGTTCTGCGATCTTGCTGCCGAGGCGAGACGACGACCGGACGCTCGCCTCTCGCGCTGGTGGTCCGAACGCCGCTGCGCCGAGCGCTTTGGCACGATCGTCCACCCCGACGCGTTCGCCACCTACGTCGAAGGTGATCGGCGCGCTGACTTTTACTTCGAGTTCGACGCTGGGACCGAAGCGCTTGGTCGTGTTGCTGGCAAGGTCGCCCGCTACGCCGATCTCCTTGAGGCGGGCGGACCGAAGGCACCCGTGCTCATCTGGTGTGCGTCGTCGGTGCGTGAACGGCATCTCATCGCGGCGATCAAAAAAGAACGAGCAGCGAACTTGCCGGCCTGTGTCGTCGCGACGGGAAGTGCCGAAGCACGGATTCTGCTCGGGAGTGAGCTTTGCGGTGCGAGTTGGCTCGTGCCGGGTGAGGAGGGTCGGCGCACCCTCTTCGATCTTGCGAGCGCCGCGCGCGGCTCCAACAGCGAGGGCGCGATCGACGAAGCCGCCGACGCGGCGTCATGGGAGGAGTGACGGAGAATCTCGGCCGCAACGTCGCCGCTGGAGTCGCCGGGCTCGTCGTTGTGGTGCTCCTCCTTGCGAGCGCGGCAGTTGGTGGTCTCGGCAGCTCTTCGGGCGCGACCGCATCGACGGGCGTGGCGGCGATCCCGACTGAAGTGCTCACTATCTATATAGAGGCGTCGGCCACCTGTCCGGGGTTGTCGTGGACGGTGCTCGCCGCGATCGGGACCGTCGAGTCCGACAACGGCACCTCGACAGCGCCGGGCGTCGACTCAGGCGCGAACTTCGCCGGTGCCGAAGGACCAATGCAGTTCGAGCCGTCAACCTTTGCCGAATACGCGGAGCCAGTCCCACCCGATGGAGCGGACCCGCCGAGCCCGTATGACGAGGTGGACGCGGTCTATGCCGCAGCGCGCCTCTTATGTGCGAACGGCGCTGCCAATGGCGTCGATGTCTCCGACGCGATCTACAGCTACAACCACTCTTCGAGCTACGTGGCCGAAGTGCTGACGCTTGCCGGGAGCTACGCGGCTGAGCCAGTGCCGACAGGCGCAACCGGCATGGTGGGAGGCCCGCCGAGCTGACGTGCGCGGCCTTGCCCTCTACCGGGTGGCGAGGTAGGGGTCTGGATATGACGTGGGCGGATCACTGATGGCGGTCGACAAGGACAACCGCGCCCTTCGGCGATTCCTTGCATGGCTGTCGGAGGATGACGTCGAAGTGATCGTGTGGCAAACCGAGGACGAGGTGCCCTTGCTCGTCAGCGTCGTCGACACGACACGCGAGCCCGTTCATGCGGTGACGCTTCAAGTCATCGATACGAATGAGGGGCTCCCTGGTGCATAAGGTGTGCTGCCGGGTGACGCCCTTTCTGTGAACCAATTGTGAGCCGTTTACCCAGGCCAGCGAGCACGCCCGAGGATCACTCCCAGTCGGCGTGACTGTCCTGCGCCTTACCTGCGCCTTACAGCCTGACGCACCATAGCTGAGGTGTCCAGGTCCGGCTCTCAGATGCGGGCAGAGGGAGCCACCGGGGAAACCTCGGCGTCGCATTGACAAGCCGGGCCGCAGGTGGCATCTTTTACCAACTCCATAGTGGAATGGTAAGATGTGATCGACTTCAACTTAGACCCCAGTTCGGGAATCGCGCCGTATCTGCAGCTGGTTCAGCAGGTGCGAAGGGCCTTGCGGTTGGGCTTGTTACAAGTAGGAGATCAGCTCCCGACCGTCAAGCAAGTAGTGGCCCGAGTAGCCATCAATCCCAACACCGTCGCGAAGGCGTATCGAGAACTTGAGCACCAAGGCCTCGTCGGAGCTACTCCTGGGCGTGGGACCTTCGTGATCAAGACGTTGAGCGACGCCTCCCTCGCTGCACACGGACTGCTACGCCAGAACCTTCAACGCTGGCTCACCGACGCTCGCCAAGCCGGACTCGATGACGAGAGCATTGAGGCGCTCTTTCGAGACACCTTTCAGGCCGCCGCCGAGGAGGACATAGCGTGACCTCGGTCCTCGACGCGACAGCGCTCGGGAAGCGCTACAGCCGTCGCTGGGCGCTGAGCGACTGCACACTGGCGATCCCAAGCGGGCGAGTCGTCGGCCTCGTTGGACCCAACGGCGCTGGCAAGACGACCCTGTTGCAATTGGCCGTTGGCCTGATCGCGCCGACAACGGGCTCCATCGAAGTCCTCGGCGATCGACCGGCCGCCAACCGGACCCAACTCGGTCGGGTCGGCTTCGTTGCGCAGGACACCCCCGTCTATGCCAGGTTGAGCGTGGCCGACCACCTCCGCCTCGGGGAGAAGCTGAGCCCACACTGGGACAACGGTCTCGCGCGAGAGCGAATGGTCGATCTTGGTCTCGATCTCGGCCAACGAGCAGGCTCGCTTTCGGGTGGCCAGCGAGCCCAGCTCGCCCTCACCCTCGCCATCGCCAAGCAGCCAGAGCTGCTCCTCCTCGACGAGCCGGTGGCGAGCTTGGACCCGCTCGCGCGGCGCGAGTTCCTGCGTGTGTTGATGGAGGTCGTCGCCGAGCAGGGCGTGAGCGTGGTGCTCTCATCGCATCTCGTCGCCGACCTTGAGCGGGTCTGCGACTACCTGATCGTTCTCGGCGACTCGCGTGTGCAGGTGGCCGGAGAGGTCGACGAGCTGCTCGCCAGCCACCATCGGCTGATTGGGCCTCGCCGCGACCCGAGCAACCTGCCTGGAAATCAACAGGTCATCGAAGCGAGCCACACTGACCGCTCCAGCACGCTGCTCATTCGGACCGAAGACCCGATCCTCGATCCGGCATGGACCGTCGAGAAAGTCAGCCTCGACGACCTCGTTCTTGCCTACATGGGTCATTCCTCCGAGGCGAAACAAAGGGCCAAGAGCGGCTTGGAGGTGCAGCGATGATCTGGCTCACCTGGCGACAGTTCCGCACACAGGCCGCAATTGCCCTTGGCGCACTGGTGATCGTCGCGATCGTGCTCGCGCTCACCGGCTCGCACGTCACCCACCTCTATGACACGACCGTCGTGTCATGCACAGCCCACAACGATTGCTCGAGAGCGAGGAGCACGTTCGTCCGGTACGACCTCCTTTTGCAGAACGGGCTGAACGCGTTCATCATCTTTGTCCCGGTTCTCATCGGGATGTTCTGGGGAGCACCGCTCGTTGCCCGTGAGTTCGAGACCGGAACGTTCCGCCTTGCCTGGACCGAGGGTGTGACTCGAAGGGCCTGGCTCGTGACCAAGCTCGCTGTCGTCGGGTTGGCATCGATGGTCGTTGCCGGCCTCCTCAGCTTCATGGTCACGTGGTGGTCGAGCCGGATCGATCAGGTGAACATGAACCGGCTGTCGCCCGGCATCTTCGCCGCTCGCGATATCGCGCCGATCGGATACGCAGCTTTCGCT
>JBOGGH010000362.1:0-3563 GCA_050743905.1 Acidimicrobiales bacterium | reverse complement strand
GGTCGGGGTAGACCGGGGGCTGCCCGTGCCGTCCGGCAGGGGCGCGCCGGTCACGCGTGGCATGCCGGCGGACGGCGCGGCGGGAGGAGCCGGATGAGCGACGGGACCGCGGCCGGGACCGAGCGGCCCACCGGCGACCCGGACGTGGTCGACCGCCCCGCCGAGCACCGCTACGTGGTGCGCGCCGGGCACGCCGTGGCGGGCGCGGCCGAGTACCGGCGCCGGGGCGAGCGGGTGGTCTTCACCCACACCCTGGTCGACCCGGCGTACGAGGGCCGCGGGCTCGGGTCGCGTCTCGTGCAGGCGGCGCTGGACGACGTGCGCGGGCAGGGCGCCACGGTGGTGCCGATCTGCCCGTTCGTGGCTGCCTGGATCCGGGACCACCCCGGCTACGCGGACCTGGTGGACGAGCGCTCCCGCCATCTCCTGGCCGGGGACACACCCACGGCGTATACATCATAGGGGTGATGTATACTGATGTCGTGCGCCGGACCCAGATCTACCTCGACGAGCACGTGGACGAGCAGCTTCGCCAGCGCGCCGCCTCGGAAGGCAGTTCCGCCGCTGCAGTGATCCGCCAGGCGCTCGACGCCTACCTGGCTCGGACCTCCCCTGCCACCGCCGGCGAGGATCCCATCCGGGCCATGGCCGGCACGCTGGGTGGGATGCCCGCCGACGCGTCCGTCGAGCACGACCGGGACCTGTACGGCGCACCCCGCAGTGCCGGCACACACGCTGGGTGAGCACGGTCTTCGTCGACACGAGCGGTTGGATCGCGCTCCTCAGCCGCGACGACCGGCTCCACGCCCGGGCGCTCACCCGGTACAACGACCTTTCCGCCAGCGGCTGCCACCTGGTGACGAACAACTACGTCGTGGACGAGACGGCCACCCGCCTGCGCTACGGCCTCGGGCTGGCAGCAGCGCTCGGCTTTCGCCGGATGGTGCTCGAAGCGGTCGCCACCCGAAGATTGAGGCTCGCGTGGGTGGACGAGAAGGCAGAAGCCGAAGCCTGGCGGATCCTGGAGCAGTACCGGGACGTCAAGCTCTCCCTCACCGATGCCGTCTGTGCGGTCACCGCCCGCGCTGCTCGGATCACCGAGGTCTTCGGGTGCGACGGTGACTTCGAGGCACTCGGCTTCGTGGTCCTGCCCGGCTCTCGGTGAACGGCACCGTGGCGGAGCTCACCGCGGTCCCGTGGGCCCGACGGGGGTGACCGCGGCGCGGGCCGGCGGCGCGGGCGGGAGCGCCACGGTCATCACCGTGCCGCCACCGGGCCGGTCGGCCGCCCGGACCCGGCCGCCGTGGGCGGCCACGACGGCGGCCACGATGGACAGGCCGAGCCCGGTGCCGCCGCTCGAACGCGAGCGCGACGAGTCCACCCGGTAGAAGCGCTCAAAGACCCGCTCGGCCTGCCCCTCCCCCAGGCCCGGCCCGCGGTCGGCCACCTCCAGCACCCCGCCGCCGCCGTCCGCCGGCTGCACGGCCACCGTGACCTCGGTGCCCTCCGGCGTGTGGCTGCGCACGTTGGCCAGCAGGTTGTCGAGGACCTGGCGGAGGCGGGCCTCGTCCCCCACCACGGTCACCGTCCCGTCCACCTCCAGGCGCACCGGCCAGCCGGGCCCCACCGTGGTCGCCGTCTGCACGGCGTCGGCCGCCAGGTCCCCGAGGTCCACCCGCTCCCGCTGGAGGGGGAGCCCCTCGTCCAGGCGCGCCAGGAGGAAGAGGTCCTCCACGAGCCGGCCCATCCGCGAGGCCTGGCTCCGGATGCCGGCCATCGCCCGGTCCAGGTCCTCGGGATGGTCGCGAGCCCCACGCTCGAACAGCTCGGCGTAGGCGGTGACCGCGGCGAGCGGGGTGCGCAGCTCGTGGGAGGCGTCGGCCACGAACCGCCGCAGCCGCTCCTCGGACCGCCGCAGCGCGGCCTCGGTGGCATCGCGGTCGGCGAACGCCTGCTCTATACGGCCGAGCATCACGTTGACGGTGCGGGCGAGGCGGCCGACCTCGGTGCGGTCGCTCTCCCCCGGGACCCGCTGGTAGAGCTCGCCCTCGGCGATCCGCTCAGCCGTGTCCTCCACGTCGGCCAGCGGGCGCAGCCCCAGGCGGACCAGCCAGAGCCCGAGGAGCATGGCGGCCACCAGCGCGGCCGCGGTCACCACCACCTCGATGAGCAGCAGCCGGTTGAGGGTGCTCTCGGTGCTGGTGAGCGGCAGGCCCACCAGCAGCGTGTAGCCACCCGGCTCCCGGACCGCCAGGACCCTGAACTCGGGCCCGCCGGCCTTCGTGGCGCCGGTGGTGAACGAGACCTGCGGCGGCCGCGTAGGCGTCCCCGGCGAGAACCCGGTGAGGTTCGCCGGCACCTTGGGCGAGTAGGCAACGCCGCCCTGCTGGTAGCTGGGGAACGACGTGGTCCCTGTGGGACCGCGCACCTGGACGGCGTAGCCGGGCGCCTGGACCTGCACCACCGAGGACGGCTGGTCGTCGCGATCGGCGGCACCCGAGCCCGGCGGCGAGCCGGGTGGCGAGCCGGCGGCGTCACCGGTGTCGGCCCCGCCGGCCGCGCCGTCCGACGAGCCGCCCATCAGGCCGACGTGGCGAAGGGCCGGCGGCAGGGCGGTGGCCGTCTGCTGCAGGGACTGGTCCACCCGGTTGTAGAGGAAGGACTGGAGCGACGAGTAGGTGGCCACGTCGGCCACGACCAGCGCCACCAGCGCGATGGCCGCCACCGCCAGCACCAGCCGGGTGCGCAGCGACACTCAGGCCTCCGGGGAGGGCTCGCGCAGGATGTAGCCGACGAGTCGGATGGTGTGGATGAGCGGCGGGCCGTGCTTCTCCAGCTTCTTGCGCAGGTAGCTCACGTACGTCTCCACCACGTTCTGCTCCCCGCCGAAGTCGTAGTGCCACACGTGGTCGAGGATCTGGGGCTTGGAGAGCACCTGCCGCGGGTTGAGCAGGAAGTAGCGCAGGAGGTTGAACTCGGTGGCCGTGAGCTGGACGGGCTCGCCGGCCCGGCGCACCTCGTGGCTGCCCTCGTCCAGCTCCACGTCGGCGAACCGGAGCACGCCCTCCTCCTCGTCGTCGCCGTGGACGCGGCGCAGGATCACTCGGGTGCGGGCGATCACCTCGGCCAGCGAGAACGGCTTGGTCACGTAGTCGTCACCGCCGATGGTGAGGCCGGCCAGCTTGTCGTCGAGCGAGTCGCGGGCCGTGAGGAACAGCACCGGCGTCCGCACGCCGTCCCCCCGCAGCCGGCGCGTGACCTCGAGGCCGTCGAGGTCCGGGAGCATCACGTCCAGGACGATGAGGTCGAACGCCTGCTCCTGCGCCGCCGCCAGGGCGGCCCGCCCGGTGCTCGCCTCGGCCACCTCGAACCCCTCGTAGCGGAGCGAGGTGGCCACCGAGTCCACGATCGTGGGCTCGTCGTCCACCACCAGGATCCGCCGCTGCTGCTCGTCGCCCACGGCCACCACCTCCGCCACCAGGTTCGCACCCGGCGGTGCCCCCGCGCTGTGAGCTCCCTGTGCGCCCGCTGTGAACGCCGGCCCGGCGGCCCGGCGGCAGGGG
>JBOGGH010000361.1:0-3565 GCA_050743905.1 Acidimicrobiales bacterium | reverse complement strand
CTCCCCGGCGGCGAGGTCCAGCAGCTCCTCGGTCCCCGGCCGCGCCAGCGGCACCACGAGGTCGAACCGATCGAGGAGGGGGCCGGAGAGCCGGCGGGCGTAGCGGGCCCGAGCCGCCGGCGTGCACCGGCACGTTCCCATCGGCCCGCCGGTGCCGCACGGGCAGGGGTTCATGGCGCCCACGAGGAGGAAGCGCGCCGGCAGCTCGACGGTGCCCCGGGCCCGGCACACGCGGACCACGCCGTCCTCCAGCGGCTGGCGGAGCGCATCCAGCACGGCCGCCGGGAACTCCCCCATCTCGTCCAAGAACAGCACCCCCCGGTGAGCCAGGCTGATCTCCCCGGGACGCATGGCGGCGGTGCCCCCGCCCACCAGTGACACCGCCGAGGCTCCGTGGTGGGGCGCCCGGTACGGCGCCCGGCGCACCAGCCCGCCCGCCCCGAGGCCGAGGCCGGCGGCCGAGCGGATCCGCCCCACCTCCAGCGCCTCCTCGCGGGTGAGCGGCGGCAGGAGGCCGGGCAGCCGCTCGGCCAGCATCGTCTTGCCGGAGCCCGGCGGCCCCACCAGCAGCAGGTGGTGCGCGCCGGCCGCCGCCACCTCCACCGCCCGCCGGCCCACGAGCTGGCCCTTCACCTCCGCCAGGTCCGGGCCGCCGGGCGGTGCCGGGGCCACGCCCACGTCCGCCTCGCCCGGACCCCGGCCCCGTGGCTCGGGCCACGGCTCGTGGCCGCGCAGGATCCGCACCACCTGGCCGAGCGTGGCGGCGCCGGCGACCGCGCCGGGGTGCGCCATCGCCGCCTCGGCACCGTCGGCCTCAGGCACCACGAAGCGCGTGGCGCCCGATGCCCCCGCCGCGCCGGCCAGCGGCAGCATGCCCGGCACGTGGCGCAGCGAGCCGTCCAGGCCCAGCTCGCCCACGAGCGCCGTGGCCTCTACCGCCTGGGTGGGCAGCGAGCCGCTCGCCACCAGGAGCCCCACGGCGATCGGCAGGTCGAGCCCGGCGCCGCCCTTGCGCACGCCGGACGGCGCCAGGTTGACGGTGACCCGCCGCTGCGGCCAGCCGAGGCCGCTCGAGAGCATGGCCGCCCGCACGCGGTCGCGCGACTCGCGGACCGCGGCGTCCGGCAGGCCCACCACGGTGAAGCCGGGGATCCCGCTGGAGACGTGGACCTCCACGGTGACCGGGCGCCCGGTGGTGCCCACGAGGGTTGACGAGAGGACTGCGGCGATCATGGCTGCTCCGTAGACGACGGGCCGGCAGGCGGTCGTGGGGAGACGCCGCACTGCACCGGGAGGGATCCACGGAGGGCCGCTGTCGGAGCCTGAGCTCCGGTACCGGCGCCTCGAAGCACCGGGACCAGGCTATGCCGAGGGTGTGACTCGATGGTGAACGTCCGCCAACTCCCGCGGAAGCCGCGCGGCGTGGCAGGGCCCGGACGGACACGGCGTCCGCGCTTCAGGTTGTGGGCCCGGCCGCCGTCCGAGTGACGCTCCTCGGGGCGTGTCGACACCCGAAGCGTTGATCCGGTCGTCGGTGCCGGTGCCCGGCCCTGCAAGGAGACGGGCGCGTCGGGACGGATCGTGACCGATGCTGTTGTCCGTCGGTCGACGGCCAGGCAGCGGTCAGCGCTGCTCGATGGTGGCGGCGACGGTGCCCATCCCGTCTTGCACGGTCACCCGATCCCCGTGGCCAGCTCGGCGAGGAGCCGCCACGCGAACGCTGGCATCGACCACAACGATCATCCAGGAAGCGAACGGCGCAGATCGAACAGTTGTGCCAGCTCCTCTTCGGTCATGCCCGTGTCCTCGAGGATGCGATCGACCGTGCTCTCGAGCTTCTCGACGGCGCGGTGGACCTGCTCCCGGTCCCGCTCGACGGGGACGTAAAAGCCGATCACCTGCCCATGCTTGCTGACGGCGACAGGGTCCGAGCCGGAAAGATAGACGGTGGCGTGGTCCCGGAACTCCCGGACGCCGACGTTCTTGAGCTTTGCCATGGTGGTCACCTCGTGGTCACGTCATACGGCAGGATCAGCGCCACGGTCAACGATTGAGGAGGTGGCGTCGGGACTTGGGCGCAGAACACAGCAACGTCGGCGTACTCCTCTTCCGTCGGCACTCCCGACGGTTCGTTTTGGTCAACGTGGAGGGTACGTCGCGCCCTTCGTGAGATCGGGGAACCACAACTTCTGGTTATACATCGCCTGCCAAGGTCGAAGCTCTCGGCCGCGGCGGGAACGCCCCTCTACGTCGAGACGGTGTAGCGGGTGGTGCTGACGTCGGGTGAGAACCACCGCCGAGGGGCGTGCCACGTGAGCTACCCGTCCCTGCGGGCGGTTCGTCAGCAGCGGCTCGGATGGCCGATCGGAGCGGACGGTTGCCGCGCCCGCCGCGTCAGGCGGACGCCCTGCGTGCCCGCGGCCGGCGGGACCGGCGTCGGGACGCGGGCCTGGGCCGCGAGGGGCGCAGGACGGCCACCGATGCGCCCTCCCCCGCGTCGCCCGAGCTCGCGCCTGCGCCCGCGCTTGACCCCGCGCGCGCTCCCCCGCCCGCTCTCGCCCCGGAGCCCCGGCGCGCCGCACCGCCGGCCGGCGGCACCGAACGAACGGCGGCGAGCGACGGCACGTCGGGGACGGAGACGTCACCCGAGAGCTTCAGCCGCTTCTGCATGAGCTTGATCCCGGCGACATGGTCCCGCCCTACGAGGGAGACCACGATCCCGTCGGCGCCGGCCCGGCCGGTCCGGCCGGCGCGGTGCACGTAGTCCGTGGCGTCGGCGGGCGGGTCGAAGTGGACCACGAGCGGCACGGCGTCGACGTGGATCCCCCGTGCGGCGATGTCGGTGGCCACGAGCACGTCCGCCCGACCGGCCCGGAAGTCCGCCAGGGCCCGTTCCCGTTGGCCCTGGCTGCGGTCGCCGTGGATGGCAGCCGACCGCAACCCGGAGCGGGCCAGGCGCGCCGAGAGGCGGTCCGCGCCCCGCTTGGTACGGCAGAACACCATGGCGGGACCGTGGGCGGCCACGGTCTCGGCGGTGACGGCAACCCGGTCATGGGACTCCACCCGCCAGAAGCGGTGGTGCACCACGCCGGTGGAGGTGACGGCGGGCGCCACGCGGTGGCGTGCCGGGTTGTGCTGGTAGTCCCGGACCAGCTTTTCCACGGGTCCGTCCAGGGTGGCCGAGAAGAGCAGCATCTGGCGCGATCCGCTGGTCCTGTCGACCAGGCGCCGGACCACCGGCAGGAAGCCCATGTCCGCCATCCGGTCCGCCTCGTCCAGGACCGCGACGGTGACGGCCGACAGGTCGACGGCACCCTGGTCCACCAGGTCGGTGAGCCGTCCTGGGCAGGCGATCAGGACGTCGACCCCCTTGCGCAGGGCCGCGAGCTGCTTGCCGTACCCCACACCGCCGTAGATCGAGGCCACGCGGGCTCCGATCGCGTTCGACAGGGGGGCGAGGTCGCTCTCGATCTGGGCTGCCAGCTCCCGCGTGGGGACCAGCACGAGCGCGGAGGGAAGCCGTCGACCGCGACGGTGGGCCCGCGGCTCGACGTCGAGCCGGGAC
>JBOGGH010000360.1:0-3567 GCA_050743905.1 Acidimicrobiales bacterium | reverse complement strand
TGCCGGATCCCAGCGTCAGGCTGACCGACGGCCTCACCGGGCCAGAGTAAGAACGACGTCACGAGCGGCACGGAAGCCATTTTCACGCCCGTACGGCGTCGCGCGCAGCGATACCGGTGGCTGACCCGAAAATAGAACCTAAGTTGTGCAGGCGGCAGCGGACCCTGGCTATCGCGGTGCGGTCAGGGTCGTGGGGGCGGTATGGGTCAGGCGGTCTGGGTGTTTCCTGACCCGGACGGTTCGGGCTCGGGTTCGGGGGCGCGGCACAGGGTCACTTCGAAGCCGAGGGTGCCGAGCTTGCCGACGTGGTGGGCGATCTGGCGGCGGATGTCGCGCTGGCGGTCGTAGTAGTCAGCGCCGGGGTCTTCGTACCGCATGCCGGGGTCAGCCAGCAGCTGGGAGGCCTTCAGCTGGGTGTTGCCGACCGCGACCTGGGCTTTGGGTTTGCCGCGGCGGCGGGCCAGCCGCCGGTAGCGGGCGCCTTCGCGGGTCTGGGTCTTGCCGGCTGCGATGGCGGTCTCGCCGGTGACCGCGGCCAGGTACCGGTTGCCCTTCTTGGACTTTGATCGTCCTTTCAGCTTGCCGGAGGAGTTGTCCAGCGGGGTACGGCCGACCCAGGAGGCCAGGTGCGGGCCGGTGCGGAACCGGGTCATGTCCACGCCCGTCTCGGCGACGGCGTCCTGGGCGGAACGCCGCCCCCAGCCGGGCATCGACTCGGCCTGCTCCAGTTGCTCCTCATACGGGGCCAGCAGCCGCTCGATCACCGCGGTCAGCTCATCGATTTCGGCGTTGACCCTGTCGATGCGGGCCAGCATGGCGGCCAGCAGCGCGGCGTGCTCGGCGGGTGAAGAACTCCGCGCCCTCCAGCGCCTCCCCCAGCTCGGTGATCTTGCGGCGGGCCCGGGCGCGGGCCAGCTGGGCCAGCACCCTGGGGTTGCGCTCCCCGGCGATCAGGTGGTCCATGATGTCCAGGCCGGTGACCCAGTGCAAGGTCGTAACCACGCTGGAGAGCTTGATCGCCGCTGATTCCAGCAGCTTCTCCGTACGGTTCTTCTCCCGGGTACGCTCTTCGGTCAGGTCCCGCCGGTAGCGGGTGTGCAGCCGGATCAGGCGGATCAGGCGGAACTCCGAGGTGGCCACGAAGCAGGAGGTGACCGCGCCGCGCTCGAAGCACGCCGCCAGCCACCGCGAATCAGACGGGTCCCGCTTGGGCCGCCCGGGCAGGTGCTTGACCTGCTTCGCATCAGCCAGCACGCACTCGAACCCCTCGGCCTCCAGCCGGTAAAACACCGGCTTCCAGTAATCCCCGGTTATCCGGGGTCACCAAGGTCAAGCACCGCGTTCCCGCAGGTCGCGCTCTTGCGTACGCGTTCGCGGCGGGAAGGACAAAAGCGGCGGCGACGAGAGGTAGTGGCGGGATGGGCGCCGCGGTCGGCTATCTGCCTGGCGGACGGTCCTGCAGATAACCCGTCCGCGACGGAACGAGAACCGGACAAAGCGGGACCGTCACCTTCCGTCGCGGGCGCCTGCTAGTGACCCCGGATTACCGATGTCGCCTCCATCACCACCGCGGGCACCTGCCAGCACCGCAGCCAGTCCGCACCGGGAATGTCAGCGCCGTAAGCCAGAATGAGGACCAGAAGGTGGCCTGATGGTCACCGGGACCGCCACCGAAGTTCAACGGAACTCGGGACAACCTCATTCTGTGATGCAGCGCTCGGACGACGGCGCCGCGAACGAAGGGCTATCTGTGGACTACGACTTCTGCGTTGTCGGTGGTGGGATCCTTGGCCTGGCCGCTGCGGCCGAGTTGCTCCGCCGGCGCCCTGGTTCGAGCCTCCTGCTGCTGGAGAAGGAATCCGAACTCGCCGGCCATCAGACCTCGCACAACAGCGGAGTCATTCATTCGGGCGTTTACTACCAGCCCGGCAGCTTGAAGGCGAAGCTGTGCACTCGGGGCGCGGCGGCGTTGAAGCGCTTCGCGGCGCGGCACGACATACCGGTGGACGCTCGCGGAAAGCTCATCGTCGCGACCTCGGTCGACGAACTCGGGCGGCTCGATCGGATTCGCGAGCGAGCGGCAGCGAACAACGTCGTCGTGGAGCGCATCGACGGATCCGACATCCAGGCGTACGAGCCGGCGATCCGTGGGGTAACGGCGCTGCTTGTACCGGCCACGGCCATCGTCGACTACCGGCTCGTGGCCCAACGCTTCGCCGACGAGGTCCACGGGGCGGGCGGCGAGATAACGACCGGGGCGAGAGTCGTCCGGTTTCAGGAAGGAATCGACCTGGTCGCGATCGGCGACGACGCCGACCGGGAGTGGCGCGCCAAACAGGTCGTGGTCTGCGCCGGCCTGCAGGCTGACCGGCTGGCCCGCCAAGCCGGGATCAACGTCCCGTTCCAGATCATTCCGTTCCGCGGTGAGTTCTTCCGCATACCCGACAAGCGCAGCGGCTTGATCAAGCACCTGGTCTATCCGGTCCCCGACCCGGCGCTTCCGTTCCTCGGCATTCATTTCACCCCGACCGTCGACGGCGGCCTGAAGATCGGACCCAACGCCGTCCTCGGCTTCGCGCGCGAGGGGTATAGCAAAGGCCGCTTCCGGTGGCGCGACGTGCGCGACTACGCGGCGTTCCCGGGAATGTGGCGACTAGCGAGCAGAAACGTCCGGACCGGGCTACGCGAGATGCGGAACTCGGCCTTCCGTCGGTACTACCTACGCGAGTGCCATCGCTACTGCCCCGAGCTCACAGCCGACGACCTGCAACCCGAGGTCGGCGGCATCCGAGCGCAGGCTGTGCTGCGCGACGGCACGCTGGTCGACGACTTCCTCTTCGAGCGAACCGACCGAGCCATCCACGTCTGCAACGCCCCGTCGCCGGCCGCGACCTCCGCGCTGCCCATCGCAGAACACATCGTCGACCAATTGCTGGGTGACCGTTCGGGACTGTAATCTCAATGGTGTAACTTCAGGGACCAGGACTCCTCATATGAAACGGCCCTGTCAAACTTTTGCAGGTCGTCGGGTGGTTGATCACTTAATGTCCGTTTCGATGGGGTGTTTTTGGGCGAGGCCGACTTGCCCGCCCGGGTAGTACGGTCGCGGTTTAACCCGCAGTTCCCCCCAGCGGTGGGCCGACATAGGCGCTGACCACATGACCTCGATCTCGCTGTACGGCGCCTACCCGGAAGCGGACGAGCAGTACCCGGCGCCGCGGTGGGGGCATCCCAAGGACCGCCGCCCGGATCTATTTGGCTACACCACCCTTGCATCCTCAGGTTGATTGATGTATACACTTTTATCTATTGACGTTTCGGCGGGTCGCCGCTCCGATCGCGCTGACGGCTGCACTTACAAGGTGCGGTCGCCTGGCACGGCTAACAGGGACCTTACCTTCGCAGGCCCCCTCCGGCCAGCACGATCGAGGGTGGATTGAGGGTAAACATTCAGACCCCGGGTGTGCTGAGGGTGACGACGGGGTTACGTCGGCCGGCTCACAGTGGTGATTTGCTTACTGAGGGCCGGCTGTGGTTGAGTACCGTGGTGCCCGATACGCCCGATGT
>JBOGGH010000359.1:0-3567 GCA_050743905.1 Acidimicrobiales bacterium | reverse complement strand
GGCCCGGGGGCGGCATCGTGATCGCGGGCAGGCTTCCAGGCACACCCCTGGCGGAGGCCAGCCAGGCACGTGCTTCGGCCATGCCGCCGATCGCATCGATCAGCCCGAGCTTGACCGCCTGTTCACCGGTATAGGGCCGCCCGTCCGCCAACGCTTTCACTTGGGGGATGCTCATGTGTCGGCCGGCGGCGACCATCGCGACGAACTGATCGTAGAGATTATCGACGATTCCTTGCATCACGTCCCGCCCGGCCTCAGTCATCGGCGCGGTCAGACTTGGCTGATCCTTGAGCGGACCGGAGACGATCGTCTCCGGAGTGATGCCGAGCTTCTTCAAGAGGCCCGAGACTTCACCCGCCTGGAGCAGCACGCCAATCGAGCCGGTGAGCGTCGCCCGGCGCGCGAAGATGCGCCCCGCAGGCACGGAGATCATGTAGGCCGCTGAGGCGGCGACCGGTCCCATCACCACGACGACCGGCTTGTTCGCTGCGACCTTGGCGATGGCATCGTGCAGCGCCTCGCCGCCGGCGACGCTGCCGCCGGGGCTGTCGACGGCAACGATCAGCGCTTTGGCCTCCGGCGTCGTGGCCACCCTCAGGACCGCCCGGTCACGAGCTGCGTCATCGGTGATGATGCCGTTCACGTGCAGGACGGCGACGTGCGGGTGGCTTTCCAGGCGAAGCACAAGCCCGCTGCTGACGATCGCGAGCAGGACCACGGCCAGCAAGAGGATGACCGCCGCTGCGCGCCAGAATATCAGCCGCCGTTTCAGTGTGCGGCGGTCGAGCAGGAGATCGATCTCGGCGCCCATATCTGTTCTTGGCGCTGCTCCCGGGGCGCCGGCGGGGGCTATTTGTTCTCCTGCTCCGCCTGCTGGTTACGCCGGCGGATCGCCGCACCGAGGATATCACCGAGCGAGGCGCCGGAATCGGAGGAGCCGAAATCGGCCATCGCCTGCTTCTCCTCGTCCATCTCCTTGCCCTTGATGGTGAGGGTGAGCCGGCGCGCTGCGCGGTCGATCGAAACGACCTTGGCATCGACCTTCTCGCCGACCGCGAAGCGGTCCGGCCGGTTCTCCGCCTTGTCACGGGCAAGCTCAGAGCGACGGATGAAGCCGGTCAGCACGTCCTCGATCGAGACCTCGATGCCGTTCGACTGCACCTGGGTCACCACGCCGGTGACGACGTCGCCCTTATGGACGCGCTCGAGCGCCGCAGCGGCCGGATCTTCGCGTAGCTGCTTGATGCCGAGGCTGATCCGTTCCTTCTCGACATCGACATCCAGGACCTTCGCCTTCACCACATCACCCTTGTTGTAGCGGGTGATGGCGAGCTCGCCCGGATCGTCCCAGGAAATGTCGGAGAGATGCACCATGCCGTCGAGTTCCGGTGCGACGCCGATGAAAAGCCCGAATTCGGTGATGTTGCGCACCTCGCCCTCGACGCTCGACCCCACGGGATGGGCCTCGAGGAAGGCGTCCCAGGGGTTCGGGCTCACCTGCTTGAGGCCGAGCGAGATGCGCCGCTTCGCGGCGTCCACATCGAGCACGACCACTTCGACTCCCTGGCTGGTGGAGACGACTTTGCCCGGATGGACGTTCTTCTTGGTCCACGACATCTCGGAGACGTGCACCAACCCCTCGACCCCCGGTTCCAGTTCGACGAAGGCGCCGTAGTCGGTGATGTTGGTGACCCGTCCGGTGAACTTGGCGCCGGCCGGATATTTGACCGCGACACCATCCCACGGATCCGCCTCGAGCTGCTTCATCCCGAGGCTGATCCGCTGCGTTTCGGGATTGAACCGGATCACCTGCACCTTGACCGGCTGGCCGATCGTCAGTGCTTCCGAGGGATGATTGATCCGCCTCCAGGCGATATCGGTGACGTGCAGCAGACCATCGACGCCGCCGAGATCGACGAAGGCGCCGTAGTCGGTGACATTCTTCACCACGCCGTCGAGGATCTGTCCTTCCTTCAGGCCCTGGATCAATTCGCTTCTCTGCTCGGCACGCGTTTCTTCGAGCACGGCCCGGCGCGAGACCACGATGTTGCCGCGTGCGCGGTCCATCTTCAGAATTTGGAATGGCTGCGGCGTCCCCATCAGGGGTGTCACGTCGCGCACCGGGCGGATATCGACCTGGCTCCCCGGCAGAAAGGCGACCGCGCCGCCGAGATCGACGGTAAATCCGCCTTTGACACGACCATAAATTGTGCCGTTCACGCGCTGGTTGGCAGCGAAGGCTTTTTCGAGGTTGGTCCAGGCCTCCTCGCGCCGGGCTTTTTCGCGCGACAGCACGATTGATCCGTCGCGATCTTCGTAGCGCTCGACGTACAGCTCGACGAGGTCGCCCGGATGGACTTCCGGCGTCGTGCCGGGCGAGGCGAATTCCTTGAGCAGCACGCGTCCTTCGCTCTTCAACCCGACATCGACGATGGCGTACTCATCGGTCAGTCGCATGATCCGCCCGGTGACGACGGAGCCCTCGAAGCCGCTGTCGCGCCCCAGGGTCTGGTCGAGCAAGGCGGCGAAGCTGTCCCCTTCTGGCGGCGCGGTCCCCTGGTGCGCGCGTTCGGTGGGGAGGGTCGCGGTGGCGGATGATGGCATTGTTGCGGTGTGGTCCTCGTTCGGGCCGGCGTCGGGCCCAGGGTTTGCGCGTCCCGCCGGTCGCGGAACACGACTAGCCTGTAGCGGATCGAAAGCAATGCACAGGCCGGGTTGACGATCAGGGATGCCGGGGGAAGCCCGGCGTCTCATCACAGCAGAATGACTTCCGCGGCTGGCGGGAGAAATACGCGCAAAGGCCGGCAAGTCAAGGGAACTCCTGTGGAGCTTCCTGATCTCCGGCGACTCGCCGGGAGGGGGCGAGGCGCGTATTGACGGCCGCGAGCGCCCGCTCGAATGCGGCCTCGGGGTCGAGGTTGGTGGTGTCGATCCGGACCGCACCCGGCGCCTGTTCGAGCCGGCCGACCGGGCGGGTCGAATCCTGATGATCGCGCAGGGCGATGTCGGCTGCGATCGCATTCGGATCGGCCTCGATGCCACGTGAGCGGAGTTCGTGCCAGCGGCGCCGGGCCCGGGCTTCCGGGCTCGCGGTGATGAAGAGCTTCACGGCGGCGTTGGGGAAGATCACGGTCCCGATATCGCGGCCGTCCAGGACCGCTCCGCGCCCGGCGGCAAAGCACCTCTGGAATGAAAGCAGCACCACCCGGACCCCCGGGACGGCGGCGACGAGGCTCGCTGCGCGATCGACTTCCGGGGTCCTGAGATCGCTCCGCGCGAGGTCCTTCGGGTCGAGCCGTCTCGCCGCACGGAGGGCGGCGTCGCTGTCGGCGGGGTTTTCGCCGCGGTCCAGCATGCCGCGTGCGACTGCACGGTAGGTGAGGCCGGTATCGAGATGGGGTAAACCGAAATGCTCGGCCAGCCGCCGTGCCAGCGTTCCCTTGCCGGCGGCGGCCGGGCCATCGATCGCGATCACCAGCAGCGGCCTGGTCACGCCGGTTCGAAGCGGGCGCCGAGCGCGGCCATGAGGGCGACGAAGCCGGGGAAACTCGTGTCGATGAAGCGCGC
>JBOGGH010000358.1:0-3581 GCA_050743905.1 Acidimicrobiales bacterium | reverse complement strand
CTCGACATCCCGTCCGTCGCTTCACTGTTCATCTCCCGCTGGGACAAGGCGGCCGACCCACTGTTGCCAGTCTCGGAGCACGGCCAGCTCGGCTTGGCGGTCGCAAACAAGGTGTACGCCTCCTACCGAGCCATGCTCGACGGCGACCGATGGAAGGCACTGGAGGACGCCGGTGCCAAGCCCCAGCGAGTGCTGTGGGCATCTACGTCGACCAAGGACCCCGCCTTCCCCGACACCTACTACGTGGGTCGGCTGGCTACCCCGAACACCATCGACACCATGCCGGAGAAGACTCTCTGGGCCTTCGCCGACCACGGAGGGCCGATCGAGCTCATGGCCCCGGATTACCCCAAGGCGGAAGCGTGCCTGGCACGAGTGGCAGCGGCCGGCGTCGACGTGGATGCCCTGGGCGAATCCCTCCAACGACAAGGCGCTCACGCCTTCGAGTCAGACTGGGCTGCCTTGCTCGACTCCATCAGCTCCAAGGCCGGCGCGCTGGCGGCCGCCTGAGATCGACCGACCACCTGTGCCCTGCCCTGCCCCGGCCGGGCCCCGTCGATGAGTCCAATCGCACTGGGCGGCTACGTCGGTTGAGCCGCGGCACGCCGGGTGCGGCCCCGAGCCCATCCTGAGCGGTGTGTGGCCCGCAGCCTCGAGCGGCTTCCATCACTGACGAACCTCAACAACATCCCACCGCGAACAACGGGGGCGCTCTGGCCGCTCCATCAACAGTCTCCGTGCAGCGGACGATCGAGACTGCTTTGTCGAAGGAAACAAAAAAGGTTGTTAGCAACACCAAGGTCCGAAAACTCTTGGGGCAGCTCCGCCGACTGCGACGTATAACCTCGTGTTATAGAGCGTTGTTTACATCAACAAGAAGGGCAAAGCGTGCGCTTGCGCATAGGCATGGTGGCACCGCCGTGGGTTCGGATCCCACCTCCGCGCTACGGAGGGACCGAGGCGGTCATCGACGTCCTCGCCCGAGGTCTTGTGGCAGCCGGCCACGAGGTCGTCCTCTTCGCCAGCGGGGACTCGACGTGCCCGGTCGACCGTCGCTTCCTCCATCCGACGGCCCTCGGCACCCTCGGGTCAGTCGAAGACGAGGTCCTTCAGGTCCAGGCGGCGTACCGTTACCTCGCTGGCCAGGTGGACATCATCCACGATCACACTATCGCCCGCCCGCAACGTCTTCTTGCGCTTGCGCATCCGACGCCAGTCGTCCACACCAATCACGGGCCCTTCACGCCAGACAACCTGCGGGACTACGAGCGAGTAGCTCGCCGGGTCCCCGTCATCGCCATATCGCGAGCGCAAGCCGCATCGGCGCCGACGGTCGCCGTCGCCACCGTTATCCACCACGGCATCGAGGTCGACGCAATCCCCTCTGGCGACGGCGCCGGTGGCTACGTCGCCTTCCTCGGCCGCATGACCGCCGACAAAGGCGCCCATCGGGCGGTGCGCACCGCACGCGCCGCCGGTGTCCCAATCCGTCTGGCGGCGAAGATGTGGGAGCCCCTCGAGCGGGCCTACTTCGCCCGAGAGGTCGAGCCGCTCCTCGGCCCAGACGCCACCTACGTCGGAGAGCTCGGCCCGCGGGCCAAGATCAACCTGCTAAGGGGCGCTATTGCCTTGCTAAACCCGATCCGCTGGCCCGAGCCGTTCGGCCTGGCGATGGTCGAAGCAATGGCGACCGGCACGCCGGTGCTGACCTTCCGCGAGGGCTCGGCCCCCGAGATCGTCGAGGACGGGATCACGGGGTTTCTCTGCGACGATGTGCAGGACTTGGCAGCCGCCGTGGTAAAGGCCCGGTCGATCGATCGTGCGGGTTGTCGAGCCAGGGTGAGGCAACGCTTCTCGGCGACGCGGATGGTCGAAGACCACGTGCGCCTCTACCTCGATGTCATCGCCTCGCACCAGCGGCGCCTTTCCACGACCGCCAAACCAGGCTCGCTGGCTGGATCCGACCCGCTCCCGGTCGGAAGCCCGGTACCAATGATGACGCAAAGTGCATGAGCTGGCGAAGTAGAAGCTCCAGGTGTCCAGTGCGGGCGCGGTTCCTCGATCACAGATTTACACCTCGGTGACACACGGGGTGTGAGACCTCATTACGTGCCTTCTCCGACTCCTGCTGCCGGCCGCCAACGCGGATCCCCATGATGGTCAGGCAATCTAGAGGAACGAGCGGCACCATCACCGTCCGGGCGCCACGCGCGGCACGAACAGACAGCCTGGCCCGGACGGCCAGGCGCTGCGCGACCCTGTACCGGAGAGGATCTGACCAGGTCGGTCCCGAGAGGAGGTAGCGATGGAGATACAGGTTGGCCTGCCGGTGCTCAGCATCCACTCTGACGACGAGGTGCTCGTCTGCGAGGAGAACGGGGACATGTCGAGCACCGCCGACCAAGGGTTTTTCGTGCGTGATACCCGCCTGGCCTCGGGCTACCGTCTGAAGCTCGGGCGTACCTATCCGATGCTCCTCAACGGCGCGCAGGTCGAGTCCTGCTCCGCCAGGATCGAGTACACCAACCCCGCCCTCGTGACCGCCAGCGGACCGGTCCCGGCCAACTCGTTGCACCTGCGACTCGACCGGGTGATCGGAGGCGGCCTCCACGAGGACTACGACCTGGTCAACCACGGCGACGAAACGATCGACATCCTCATCGAAGTGAGCGTCGAGTCGGACTTCGCGGATCTCTTCGACGTGAAGAACAGAAGGAGACTCCGACGAGGTTCGATTCAGTCGTCGTGGGACAAGGAGTCGGCCACCCTCAGCACCCGCTACGAGAACGGGTCGTTCCGTCGCGGGGTCGAGATCCATGCGGAAAGCAGCGGCTCGCTCACCGAGTTCGCCAACGGCGGGATGTCATGGAAGATCCATCTCGCGCCGGGCGGCACCTGGCACACCTGCCTCCTTTGGAGTGTGGACGTCGGAGACAGCTCCGAGCGGCACCCTGAGCGACACTGCAGCGCCCTCACCATGCGCGACAGGCCACGCGAGCGGGCACAGCGGGCTTGGGCGCAGGCAACCACGGGCTACGAGACGGGTGATCCCGCGGTGACCACGATCCTCGCCCAGGCCGTCCAGGATCTGGCGAGCCTCAGGATGCATCTGCACGACGCGACTGCCGCATCGTGGGAAGAAACGAAACCCGACGAGGACGCCTGGGTGCCAGCGGCCGGGATCCCATGGTTCGTGTCCCTGTTCGGGCGCGACGCGCTCGTGGTATCGCTCCAGACCCTGAGCCTCTCCCCACGGTTCGCCCTCGGGACTCTGCGCGCGCTCGCTCGCCTCCAGGCCGACGCCTACGACGACGCCCGCGACATGCAGCCGGGCAAGATCGAGCACGAGATCCGCCATGGCGAGCTCGCCGCCCTGCACCTCGTGCCCCACACCCCCTACTACGGCACGCACGAGGCCACCACCCTCTATGTGTGGGCTGCTGCCCAGGCGTGGCGCTGGCACGGCGACCGGGCCGAGATCGACGCCATCCGGCCCCACGTCGAACGAGCGCTCAACTGGGTCGACCGGGACGGGGACCCCGACGGCGACGGGCTCCAAGAATACCAGACGCGGGCCGGAT